>SLGL01000074.1 GCA_007123785.1 Balneolaceae bacterium | reverse complement strand
ATTACCGTACCCTGAAAAAATTTGGGGACCCCGATTTTGTATATGCTTGACTTATGGCCAAAAAAAATCGCACACTCCCAAATTTCCTGGTATGAAATTCGGGTAAAAACAGTTTGGCACGGTTCTCTGATTCGTAAGTATGAGCCAGAATTATTTTTCAAAACTAAAAATTAAAATCAAATCCTTCGTATAGATTATTGATGTTAATGTGATAAGATTTTGATAATTAACATGTAATGATTTTGGTAAAAGGGCCTTGCTAACCTGCTCAGGTCCTTTTATGTTTATTCAGGCCAGAAGAAAAGCCATCAATTAAAGTAACTATTCAAGTGAGCCTCATAATTTTTTCGCAAAAAAAGGGTTGGTTACATTATTTACCAATTCATGAAATATTCTGTAAATTAAAGGCAATATCATCCAGACAAGACCCGGCACCTTAAAATCTCTGAAGATGGAAAGAATAACACTTCTTACCATTCTGTTATTCACAGGAATTCTGTATTTATCAGCTCCTGTTGACCTTTCTGCCCAAACAGGACTTGAACGAGTTTCAGTTACTGAACGGAACGACGGGCAGGGTTACGTGATCCGATATCACCTCACATCACCGGCCGATTCTTTTAAAGTGGTTCAGCCCGAACCCGATCTGATTCAGTTGATGATCTATTCTCCGGAGTTGCAAACCGATGGTTTCATGCCGGCCGAGAAGACAGGATCTATCGTCAATATCGAACATTATATTAACCTCTCCGGTTTCGGAACCGATATTACACTTAAAGAGGGGAGCTATTTCAAAACAAATGTTTATCCCGATCAAAACGGAACCCACCTGCTACTGAGTCTTGAGCGCTCCACGGCAGCCGAAATTGAACGGATTGCAGACAGTTCTGATTTTATATACTGGCATAACTATATGGATGAAGATCCTGATTTTGCTTTCGATTTTGTTTTTGGGGATGAAGATGATGTATTTGTGCAGCTTCGGGATGGTGATGAATTTAACGTCATTGTACTTGATCCGGGACACGGCGGCCGCGATCCGGGTGCGATTAACCGCAGCCTGGGTATTCGCGAAAAAGATATTGCACTGGCCGTGGCACTAAAAGTGGGTGAATACATAAATGAACATATGCCCGAAGTGGAAGTAGTTTATACGCGCAAAGATGACCGTTTTGTCGAGCTTGGCGAGCGGGGAAAAATTGCTTCTCGGGCAAGGGGTGATTTATTTGTGTCGATACATGGAAATTCGGCAAGAAATACTCATGCAACGGGAGCCGAAGTCTATTTTATGGGATTGGCCCGGAGTGCATCTGCACTTGAAGTAATGAAACGGGAAAACAGCGTAATCGATCTGGAAAATGGCGGCGGCCCCACTCAGCTCAGCGAAGAAGAACTTTTAATTTATGAACTGGCGAATGCCGGAAATCTTGCAGTGAGTGAAAAAGTTGCCGGAAAGATCGAGAACCAGTTCAGAGAAAGAGCACAACGGCGTTCACGTGGAGTGAAACAGGCCGGATTTATGGTGCTTTGGAATCTTCCCATGCCTGCTGTTCTCATTGAACTGGGTTTTATCTCCAACAACACCGAAGCACAATATATGGCCAGTGAATACGGGCAAACCATTCTTGCATCAGCTATTTTTCGGGCGATCCGCGATTTTAAAGAGGAGTACGACAGAAGCCGCCGAATCAATAACCGTGTGAGTAATGAGTAACCGGCCGCTTGTTTTGGGAGTTGCCGGCGGCAGCGGTTCGGGTAAGACCACTGTGGTCAATAAAATAATAGAAAGTATCGGAGAAGATCAGGTCTTGCTCATACAGCATGATTCATACTATCGCGACCTGAGCCACCTCCCGCCCGAAGAGAGAAAAAAACAGAACTTCGATCATCCCTCCGCTCTCGAAACCGAACTGATGATCCGACATCTCGATGCGCTGGTGAAAGGCTATAAAATTGAAATTCCGGTTTACGATTTTATGGCTCATACCCGATCTGAAGAAACCCTGCCGGCCTTTCCCAAAAAAATAGTCCTCATCGATGGGATTCTCATTTTTAGTGAGCCGAACCTCCGGGAGTTGATGGATATCAAAATTTTTGTAGATACAGACGGAGATATTCGCCTGCTCCGCCGTCTGAAAAGGGATATCAACGAGAGGGGACGCGATTTGAACGGAGTATTAAAACAATACGAAAAATTTGTCCGGCCCATGCATCTTGAGTTTGTTGAACCGGGCAAACGCTACGCTGATATTATCATACCCAGAGGCGGTGAAAATATAGTGGCACTGGAGATGGTGATAGCCCTGATTAAAGGCAAGCTGAAATCGTAATGTCAATTATCGCCTGTTGTTATATCAAAGGTAAAGTGTCGGGAAAAATTGCAGGTTTATTATTTGCTCTAACCTGAGACAATACTATCGGGCTGGATATTCAAACAGGTCATTTGCCTGGCTGCCGGCTGCCTCAAACGGACGGAAATGGAGCGTGTTACCGCGTTCCTGCATGGTTTCAAACCAGGTGTCCACAAACTCAGGGCTAAACTGCGATTCATGGCAAAGAGCAGCCTGCTTTGCAGTTTCCAGCTCTTCATCGCTGAATGTCATCTGAACGGTGAGATACCGATCGTGAACGCCCATATAAATATTTTCCTCTTCGCTCAAAACCGATGAAGGAATTGCACTAAAAAAAAGTGCTGGTGTTTTTTCCCATTCACGGCTTAGGACAACTTGCGTAGCTGAAATACCAACCATCCGGTGATCGATGTGATTGGAAAAGCCATCAGGGCCAAAAGTGATTATTGCATCGGGTTGTCTCTCTTCAATAATCCGGTGAAGATCCTCCAGAATTCCGCGAGATTGTGAAATCAGGCTGCCGTGGCCTTCAGACATCCCTAACTGATCTTTGTAATCGAGGTGAATCAGTTCCACTCCCAGTATGTCAGCTGCACACCTCAGTTCATCCTGCCTCACAGCAGCAAGCTCTTCTTCATTGTAATCGTGCAGGTCATTGAAACCAAGCCTGCCGTCGGTGGCGGTTACCAAAATGACCTCTGTACCCCGGTTGACGTATTGATGCAAAATCGGCCCTACCAGTGTTTCGTCATCGGGATGGGCAAATATGGCCATTAGCGTTTTACCTGCCGGATCAGCAGCCTCTGAGACGGAATTGTTGTCACAGGAAACGGCCATAAAACCGACTACCAGCAAGACAAGTCCTGACAATAATAATCCAGGAGTGTTTAAACGATTTTTGGTGCATTGTGTACCCGAATGTATCACTTTGAAAATATTCATTTTATAAAAATAT
>SLGL01000083.1 GCA_007123785.1 Balneolaceae bacterium | reverse complement strand
GCTTCAACCAAGTACCATTTTTGAGATGCTAAATCAATGGCAAAACCATCCGGTATTGTACCAGCACCATCACCGGTTTATATTTTCTTTTTGGGTAGGTAAATAGATGATGGGCCAAAAATGTGTTCAAAATTATCAATTACCACCTGCTCTAATTCAGCTTCACTTTCAAAAGGAGATTTGATGAACTTTCTATCGTTTAATATTAACATAAGTATTGATATTTGATACGGTGGCTAATGCATTAGGCTGATACCCACCACCAGTCACTTTCATTTTATATTAATCGATTTACGCTTTTAGGTAATCGATTTACGCTTTTAGGGCAAATAAAAACAGGTTTTTGTCAGAATAAAATTTATTCGGCATTTGAAAAGTCCAAAATAAAACAAAGAATAAATTTTATTTGTCAATAGATGATGCCACGATTCATAAAATCAGAATAACCATGACAATAAGCCGTCACACCTACTTCTTAGTTTACCTGCAGCATAACTGTAACCGTTAAACAGTGCCGCTTTAACTGCGCTGTCATCAAGATGGACGAGTTTTTGTTTACAATTGATAAAAACTCATAAGAGGACTTTTTACTGCTTACAGAAATAAGCTGATTATTAGTATAATCGTTACGCCCGTCACACCAATAATTGTTTCCATGACTGTCCAAGACATCAGGGTCTGTTTTTCCGTCATCCCGAAAAATTCCTTCACTAACCAAAATCCTGAGTCGTTTACATGTGAAAGCACAGTTGCACCACAGGCAATCGCAATGGTTACACATCCGACGAGGGGAGCGGAGTAGCCGACGGTTTCAATGATGGGCGCGATTAGTCCCGCAGAGGTAACCATCGCAACGGTTGCCGAACCCTGGGCAACCCGAATCACCGTAGCAACAAGAAATGCAAAGAGAACGATAGGGAGTGCAGTGTCTGACATTACATCAACCAAAACATCCCCAACACCTGCAGATACCAAAACTCGTCCAAAAACGCCACCTGCTCCGGTCAGCAGAATGATCATACCCACCGGCTGCATCGATTTGGTTGCCACTTCCTGAACCTGGTCACGGGTGAACCCGAGTCGTGTTCCCAGGAAATAAAATGCCATCAGGCAGGCGATGGTTAGGGCAGTAAAGGGATGACCAATGAAGGACATCCAGTGGTAAGCGGTGCTGCCTTCTACGAAGAAAAAACCGGAAGCCGTGTTCAGCAGAATCAATACAAGCGGCACGATGATGACCGTTACGGAAATTGCGAAACCCGGAATTTTTGTGAGGCTTGTATCCACAGTATCGTCATCATCCTGTTCGAGGATAAATTCGGGAACACCCAGCTTGATCTTATCTCCGATATATTTACCAAAAAAGATACCACCAACTATAGCTGAGGGAATTCCGGCAATTAAACCGAAGAAAATTACCCAGCCGAGATCGGCACCGATCAGTGCAGCTACGGCTACAGGGCCGGGTGTAGGAGGGATGAAGGCGTGGGCTACGGCAATACCGGCTACAAGCGGAATACCATATTTCAGAATTGATTTTCCGGTCCGGCGGGTCAGATCGTACACCAGAGGTATGAAAAGGAGGAGGGCTACTTCAAAAAAGACAGGAATTGCCACAATCAGCCCGATGAGGGAGAGAGCCCAGGGAGCTTTCCGTTCACCGAAGCTTTTCAGAATGGTGCTGGCAATCTGTTTAGCTCCGCCCGATACACGAAGGATTTCACCCACCATTGTGCCAATGCCAATCACAACTGCGATATATCCCAGAATGCCCCCCATTCCTTCCTGAATGGTGTCAATCACATCCTCGACGGGAATCCCGCCCACAATTGCCACAATCAGGCTCACAACCAGCAGAGCAATAAAGGCCTGCATCCTGAAATAAATAATAAGAATCAGGAGAAACAGAATACTTACGACAGTGAGAGAGAGCAGAAATGTGGCAGACATAAGGTAATGATATTCAGGTTAATTAGTTTACAGGTTGACAATAGAGAAAAAAATTTGGTTCGTCAACTTTTCCTGATTACACCTGAAACAAAAAGTCAAAAAAGTCTCTGGATAGAGACAGTATCTGCGATGATTTCACTATCAAACAGGGAACGTATAAGCATGTCGGCCAGGTATCGGCTCATCAGCAGGCCTTTGGAGCCGAGTGCGCCGAAAAACCATAAGCGTGGCTTGTGAGGGTGGGCTCCAATGACCGGCTTTTTATCAGGCACCGTTACACGCACCGATGCCCATTGGTCCACAGAAATCGCACGATCAGTAAAACCGGATAGGGTACGGTTTAATTTTCCTTTCAGGTAGGAGAGGCCTTCATCATCGGGCTGAAGGTGATCGAAATTGTGTTCGTATGTGCTGCCTGTGGTCAGAGTATATGGCGAACTGTTCATAAACGCCATGTATCCCAGGCTGGAAACGGAGTGGTGCAGCGGCAGAGGTTCATCAAAATGAAATGTGGCGGTTTGGCCTTTCACAGGATGGAGGGGCAAAAAATTCCATTTACCGGATCGAAGCTGATGAAATCCTGTGGCATCGATCACATGTGTTGCGCTGATTTGCGATCCATTCTCTAAGTGAATGTTCCACCGGTCTCCAGTATCATTCAGTTCTGTGTAACCCGAAGAGATGGCATGACATCCCCTGTTTTTAAGATCATCCAAAAAAAACTTTGTGAAATCTTCACCTCGAACAGTGAAGGCTTTTTTGATATGAAGTCCGCCAAAATGCTCGTCAAAAAAAGGATATCGTTTTTTAAATTCTTTTTGGGGTATCCATTCTATCCAGCCGTCAGCCCACTCATATTTATCAAGGGATCGTTCAAAATCGCGGGCTATTTTTTCGGTCAATGCCGGGCGTAATACTCCGTTTTGTTCAAATATTCGACTGCGTTTATTTTCAGTAATTTTATTCAGAACATTTGCAAGGTGATCCAGGCAAGCATCTGCGCGCCAGGTTTTTTTGGCCCTTCTTCCTGCAGCTGGATTGGCCAGCATCATCGGTGCACCGGAAGCCCCTCCGCCCGCACCTGATGGATCTGCAATGGCACAACTTTGCCCCCGTTCGAGTACGGCATCAGCGACTGAGAGTCCTGCCAGCCCAGCACCCAGGACGGCGACATCATAAACGTCGGTTTGGTTCACGAGAGAAGCTGGTCAGAAGTTGTAATCTTCGCACCCTTCTCTTTCATCTCTATCCAGGCGGCATCGAGCGAGCCTTCCAGGTCAATTCCCTGTACGGCATCCTCAACAACATGCATGGTAAATCCTTCATCAATGCCATCGAGTACTGACCATTTCACGCAAAAATCAGTTGCAAGGCCAACGATGTAGAGATCGGTGATGCGGCGCTGTTTCAGGTACCCGGTAAGGCCGGTGGTGGTTTTCTGGTCGTTTTCAAAGAATGTGGAGTAGGAATCAATCGCTTTACGAAATCCTTTTCGAATGATCACCTGTGTTTTTTTAGTGTTCAGATCGGGGTGAAAATCGGCCCCTTCGGTTCCCTGAACACAGTGATCGGGCCAAAGTATCTGTGTGCCGTAATAGACTTCGATTGTTTCATAGGGATTTTTTTCCTCATGTGAGGATGCAAATGAGCTATGACCAGCCGGATGCCAGTCTTGTGTCTGGATTACAACATCAAACCGGTCAATCAGTTTGTTAACTATGGGAACGACAGTATCTCCATTGGGAACAGCGAGTGCTCCGCCGGGGCAAAAATCATTTTGAATATCAACAATCAGCAATGCTTTCATTATGATCAGGGTTTCAGTGTATTTAAAAGGTTGTCTCTTGTTTCCATCAGCCGGGTACTGATGCCCACTTTGTAGATGTGGGGATTATCAAAACGTTTGTATTCCGGATGGAGTTTCGCGAAACGTTCTTTCTTGTACTCCACAATTTTATCCACCTCCGGCAAATCATACATTTCTTTACCATTTATTATTACCTGGCCCAAAAGCTCTTCGTATGTGCGCCCGTTCAGATTGCTTTTTTTTGCGGGGAAAGTGGGATGATGCATCCGTTCAAGGAGTGTTTCATGATCCAGCAGCACGGCATCTCCGTAGAAGGTGCCATCTGCGTTCAGGTAACGGTAAATTTTCTTTTTACCGGGAAGGGTAATCTTTTCGATATTTTCCGAGATTTTTAATGTGGGCTCATCATTCACAGAATTAAGTTTATAAACGCCGTCGAGAGCCGGGGAGTTGTCGCCTGTCACAAGCCGGGTACCGACTCCAAAGGTGTCGATAGGAGCTTTTTGTGTTTTCAGGCTGGCGATCACACGTTCATCAAGCTGGTTTGAGGCGGCAATTTTTACGTTTTTGAATCCGGCATCATCCAGCATTTTTCGGGACTGACGTGAAAAATAGGCAAGGTCGCCGCTGTCGAGCCGGATCCCCTTCAATTCGTGCCCTTTTTCACGAAGTTCCTTTGCCACAGTGATCGCATTGGGTATTCCGCTGCCGAGTGTGTCGTATGTATCGACCAGAAGATGCGCCGAATCGGGATAGTGCTCGCAGTAAGTGCGGAATGCGGTGAGTTCATCCCCGAAAGACTGAATCCATGAGTGAGCCATGGTGCCTCCTGCAGGAATGGAGAACCGTTGTGCTGAATAGACGTTAGAGGTGCCGTCAAACCCGCCGATCATTGCTGCTCGTGTAGCATGGATGCCGGCCAGTCCCTGAGCGCGGCGAAGGCCGAAATCGAGAACGGTGGAATTTTCACCGGCTGCATATTTAATCCGTGCCGCTTTCGTGGCAATTAGAGACTGAAAATTGAGCACATTCAGCAGAAGTGTTTCGATGAGCTGGGTCTCCAGTAAGTTGCCTTCAACCCGCAAAACAGGTTCGTTTGGAAACACAATTTCGCCCTCCTTCGCTGACCAGATATTGCCCCGAAACTCAAATGTTTTCAGGTAGGTGATGAATTTATCTGTGAAGCCTTCCTTTACCAGGTACTCCATTTCCTCTTTGCTGAAACGCAGGTGTTTGATCGTTTCAATCAGCTCCTTCAGGCCGGCGTAAACCACGTATCCGCCGTCAAAAGGAACCTTACGGAAAAAATAATCGAAGCTGGCTCGCTTTTGATGCATTCCTGACAGGAAATATCCCTGGGCCATCGTCAGTTCATAATAATCGGTGTAGGATGCGGGGTGATCAATATACATGGCAGATCATTAATTTTATAACTGGAGAAAAATAACGAATGACGCAGTGAATGAGAAAGTCTATTTAACATACCTCAATCATTTCTGAATGAAATGTTCGTTACCGTTAACCCGGATCACCGCAAAGACATTATTTACATTTCATTCAACATATTTATTGTAAGTACCGAGCGGAGCGATTCCCGTGAAAGATATCCGGGCTAAACATTATTCCTGAAGGTTTTAAAATTACCTATATTCCTTACTTATTTCTTAAACTGATGTCACATCATTTGAAATCGCTTTATTACCTTTTATCACTCATATTTCTGCTTTTCTTGATCAAAAGCTGTGCCACACCGATGGCTCCTACGGGAGGGGAGCCCGACCGGACTGGTCCGAGAGTTTTGGAAACCTATCCTCCCAGCGGTACTACCAACTTCGAGGGTAATGAGGTACGGTTCAAGTTCGATAAATTTGTTGACCGTAACTCTTTTCGCCAGAACATTAGTGTTGAACCGGATTTGGGAATTGAATTTGAAGTAGATTTCAGTCGTCGAACCGGAATTGTTTCTTTTACCCGGCCTCTGCCTGAAAATACCACTATCATCGTGCAGGCCGGGACTGATGTGACCGACACTAACCGTAATAAGATGGAACGCCCGTACGAAATTGCACTCTCTACAGGAGATGTTTTGGATGAGGCTTCTATTACAGCCCGTATTCTGGATGCCACAACCGGACAGGGCGACAGCGGTAAACGGATTTTTCTCTACCGTGAACCATATGACCTGACGCAACGGGCCAATTATGTGGCACAGACTGATACATCGGGCCGAGTAAATTTTGGTTATATCGCTGAGGGTACCTATAAAGCGTTTTGGGTGGATGACATCAACCGAAACCGAATTTGGGACCGGAACCGTGAGCGCGCCCAGCCGTTTCGGTTTGAAACCTTTAATGTTTCTCATGGTGATTCGATTGACCTTGGCACTCTATATTTTTCCGTGCCCGATACGGTTGCACCTCGGATCGAAGGGGTGGGGCTGCTTTCCGAAAAACGGCTCCGTCTTCGTCTCTCCGAGGAGGTGACCTGGCGGCCGGGAGCTTACCTGTCGGTCACAGATACCCTTGAAAATGAGATAACCCGGGCCTATCCGCTCTTTGAATCCACAGACGACCCTACCATTGTTTTTGCTCAGTCTGAGGAGCCGCTGTCCGAATCGGAAACATTTACACTTAGGCCAGAAGGTTTTACCGACAAGGCCGGAAACCGCCTTCAGGTTGATTTTTCGCCTTTTACCGGATCAGCTGAACCCGATACCACTATCCTTCAAACCGTTTTTCACAATGCCGGCAGCGGGCTTTTCCCCGATGAACCTCTTGAAGTGGCTTATACGAAATTCATTGACGATAATAACGTGACAGACTCACTGCAGGTGGTGGCTGGTGATCAGATTATTGAAAACTGGCCTCATGTGGAAACAGACCGCCATATCCTCCGGATATCTCCTGATGAAAGCTGGGAAGCGGGAATCCGCTATCAGTTCCGTGTCTGGAATCCATGGGAAGAAGATCGCGAACTGATTGAGCCGGATATATGGCAGCGAAATCAGCTTGGGGGTATTGAAATCACAATGGAAAATGATGATCCCGATCTGCTTAACTATGTTACTCTGACCGACCGGGAAGAAAGCATCCGTGTGGATACAACGTTTGCTGATGGAACCCTTTTAATCGATAACCTGCCTCCGCTTGAATATAAAATCATCGTATTTGAAGATGTGAATGAAAACGGCAGGTGGGATCCAGGTGTAGTTGATCCATACGAAAGGCCGGAGCCTTATGCAATCCGGCGATCAGTGCCGGTGCGTGAAGGTTTTACATCCGAAGTGGAGATGGTTTTCCCGCCAAGAGATACCGGGCCTGAAATCATTGAGGAGGATCCAGATGAGGTATCAGAAGCGGAAGAGGAGCCGGTAGAAGAAATCGAAATTATCGATGGTGAAACCGAAGAAAACAGAAACGAATAAAACATGGAAGAACAACTAACTTCAGATCTGACGAATCTCCAGATCTTTTTCAGAATTATCATCATTCTTACAGTAACATTTGTACTCGCAAAGATACTGAATTACCTGTACAAAAGATTTTTGGAGAAAAGCCAGGAGAAGGGAATTGAAAACCTTACCACGTATAAGTTTTTGGAGCACGCTATCTCCGTAGTGGTCTATATAGTAGGAATCAGTTTTGCCATTTCGGTGGTTCCGTTTTTAAGACCTGTGGCTCATTCCATCGTAGGGGCGGCCGGTATTATGGCGATTGCTGTTGGATTTGCGGCTCAGCAGGCATTGGGGAATATTGTAAGTGGTGTATTTATTGTAATGTCTAAACCGTACCAGATCAACGATCGTATTTCCATGAGCGATGGGGTGCGCGGCGTTGTGGAAGATATCAGCCTGCGCCATACGGTGATCCGGAATTTTGAAAATCAACGCATCATCATTCCCAATTCCATTATCAGCAATCAGGTGCTCACCAACTCCAATTATACAGATAAAAAGATCTGCCGCCTGATAGATATCGGTATTAGTTACGGCTCAGATATAAATCTGGCCAAAAAAATCATGGCCGAAGAAATAGAGAATCATCCCCTTAACTTCGATAATCGCACACCGGAAGATATTGAAAAGGGAACGCCGAAAGTAATGGTGCGGGTACTCGAATTGATGGATTCCGCTGTCTTGCTGCGTGCATGGGCCTGGGCTGCCGACACACCGGATGCTTTTGTCATGCAGTGTGATGTTCTTGAAAGCATCAAAAAACGGTTTGAAACTGAAGGAATCGTGATTCCTTTCCCGCAGCGTACGATCAGCTATCTTAATGGTTCCGAAAAGCCGTTAGAAGAGTCTCTAATTACTGAGAAGTGAAAAGTGTAGTTTATTGGGGTACTTCTGTTTGTGGGTTAAGTGGCTGGCCTTCGTCAGAGTCTGAATCATCTATCAATGTTCCATCTTTGATGATCAGTCGTTCGGACCGGTAGGTAATGTTAATCATCCAGTCGGCATAATCAGGAAGGTTCTCTCGAAGGCGGGCAAGCGCCATTTGCCGGAAGTTGGTTTCGATCAGTGCTCCCTGGCCAGGCCATAGTTTGAATTTGTATCGTATATATCGCCATCCTCCTTTTGTAGTGTTTTGAACTCCGAAATATTCAGGCTCTTCCATTACAATGGCTTTATGCTGACTGTAGAGAGCGGCAGCAAGCGGACTCACAATTTGTCGGATTCTATTGGCATTTTCATTTCCCGGTATTTGAAAATCCACGTATGCCCGAATACATCCTCCCCGGAACTGGCTGATGACTGCGATATTTCGATTTGGCAGGAATACGCGCTGGCCATGAAGATTGATCAAAACTGTAAACCTCATCCCCACCGAATCCACGCGGCCAATCTGACCAGATACTTCAACAACATCTCCCATTTTAATAAGATTTGAAAATATCAAGGTAAGACCTATAACAACATCCTGCACAATACCTTGAGATCCAAAACCTATGGCCAAACCAATAACTGTAGTACTGGCAAGATAGGCTCGAAGGGATAAGTTGAATTCCTGGAGAATAAGCCCAAGCGCTACAAAATAGATGATGAATGTAAGAGTGCTCTCCAGAATCGTAATTACCGTAGCTGTACGGGGATATCTTTTTGCAAATTCCGATCCACCCTGCTGTGGAGTCAGATTTTGTCCTAAAAGAATAAACTGAGAAATTCGCCGAATAATCGTTACGATAATGTGTGCGCCACCTGCTATAAAGATGATCAGCAGAATGCGATAAAGCAATGGCATTTCTGAAGCAAATTCAATGAGGTTCATTGTCTCGAGATATTAGGTTTGTTTTCCGTTTTTTCAGCAAATAATATCAAATATGTCATGGTAAAATCAGGAATTAGGACTTCATGAAATAGAGTCGTCCACTTTTTTCTCCTCTTTTTTTGGTGAAAAATCCTGTTTGCTGAACACATCCATAAGAATGGACTGCTCGATGTAACTTCTTTGTCCCGATTTAGTGGGAATCCGCACTATCAGGTGAACTTCACCGGCTGCCGGAATCTGAATGGTCACTCGCGGATCGACGGAGGGTATGTCCAGTCCCTTTTGCTTGCTAACCTGCTCCATATATTTGCGGACTTCTTTCAGATAAGGTTTGCAGTGTTTGTTTGCTGCTTCGATAAACTTGTTTTTTGCAGTTTGCCAATCATCTTCCCGCTTAAAAGGAACTGTGAATACGTGCAGCATATAGTCGTGTGTAAAACTCTCGTTAATCACAGGCTCTGAAACAAACAAAGCGTTGGGGATGACCGTCATACGCCCAGTACGCTGATGAGTGAGTTTTCCAGGCCCCACTTCAAGTATGGTGGTGGCCAGCAGGTTTTGGTCAATCACATCACCGCGAAAATCCTTGATTTGAATACGGTCTCCGATATTAAATGAACCGGAACCCGTTTTCAGTATAGAACCGGTGACACATAAAATGAGTTCTTTGGTAGCCACCACAAATGCTACAGCGATCGCCACGACGGACAGGGCGAGGGTCTGAAGCTCTTCAGCCCAGATGCTGATGAGTCCCAGCAGCAGGAGTAAAATAAGTGCGTTTCTTGTCTGAACAAGCCACCTTCGCTGAAGTTCAAGCGAGCCGACACTTTTTCGGATAAAACGGGATATAATTGCCCGAAGAATAATAATTACTATTATGAGAATGCCAGTGCTGATCAACAGGCTCAGAACAGTTTCTGAAATGGCTATTGATTCTTCTAATGAGGATTCGTTATTAAGCATAAGGGTTAAACTACTGAAATCAGATGAATTTGATTGAGTGGTATCAAAAAAGGTAGCAGATTAATTCGTGTCACCCAATTGAAAATTATTCAGCATATCACCGGTTTATACTAAACCGCATTACCTAAAAACCTGAAACTTCGCATATAATATAAGAGAGAGAATATTCGTATCTTCAATGAATTCGCTATTACTCATCTAAAGATTTATTCCAGTTTTATGTCAGACGGTTCAAACATCAAGAAAAAGCCCAAAAAATCCGTTTCATTACCGGGAAAAAAAGAAGTTTATGAGAAATATCAGCCCAAACACAAAGTCCGTTTTGTAACTGCAGCCAGTCTATTCGACGGACACGACGCAAGTATTAATATCATGCGGCGTATTTTACAGGCAACGGGATCAGAGGTTATCCATTTAGGTCACAATCGGTCAGTACGGGAAATTGTGAACTGTGCCGTTCAGGAGGATGCTCAGGGAATTGCCATTAGCTCATATCAGGGCGGGCATGTGGAATATTTCAAATATATGATTGATCTGTTGCGTGAGAAAAATGCCTCACATATTCATCTGTTTGCAGGCGGAGGCGGGGTAATTTCCAGCGATGAAATTGAGGAGTTACATAAGTACGGTGTGACCCGTATTTTTTCTGTTGAGGATGGCAGCAAGATGGGTCTTCAGGGTATGATCAATTTTATGATGAAAACCTGCGATTTCGATACGAATGATACCGCTCCCGCAGATCCCGCTGGTATTTTTGAAAGACGGCCCGATGCAATCGCACGGACGATCTCCGCACTGGAAAACAATGTGCGTGATGTAGCACGGTTTGAGGGTGAAAAACTGGTAATCAACAATAGTAATACAGCATCAAACAAGAAAAAAAAATCGATCCCGGTGCTTGGAATTACGGGCACCGGAGGTGCTGGTAAAAGCTCACTAACCGATGAGATCATTCGCAGGTTTTTGACGGAATTCAGCGACATTAATATTGGTGTGATTTCGATTGATCCCTCCAAAGTGCGAACTGGGGGTGCATTGCTGGGCGATCGTATCCGCATGAATAGTATCGACACAGACCGCGTGTTTATGAGAAGCATGGCTACGCGAGCATCCAATAAATCGGTCAGTGATGCGGTAAGGGGAGCTATTGCTGTTTATGAAGCAGCCGAATTTGATCTGATTATTGTTGAAACCAGTGGAATCGGGCAGAGCGGTGCAGAAATTGTAGATCTGTGCGATATACCCATTTATGTGATGACCCATGAGTATGGTGCAGCAACTCAGCTTGAAAAAATAAACATGCTGGATCTCGCGGATCTTGTGGTTCTCAATAAATTTGACAAGAAAGGCTCACTGGATGCTTTACGGGATGTTCGCAAACAGATTCAGCGAAACCGGGGTGACTGGCATATCAAACCCAAAAATATGCCGGTCTATCCAACCATTGCATCACAGTTTAATGATGAAGGTGTACATCGGTTGTTTGCGGCGATTGTGGAACAAATCAATGAAAAGCACGGACTGAACTGGCATCCGGAGCTGTTTACTAATTGTGAACCGGCTGAGGACCTTCATACTCAGGCGATCATACCGGGCAAAAGGCAAAGATATTTGTCTGAAATTTCCGAGACGGTTCAGGATTATCACGAATGGGCCGGGCAGCAGATTGAAATTGCAGCAAAACTGGATCAGGTTCGGGGAACCATCAGTCAGATTAAAAACTGGGCACCTGAAGATGAAAAGAAAATGATATTCAGGCTTCAGGAAATGGAACAACACTGGGCTGTTAAACTGGACCCGCTGCCGACTAACATTCTGGAGGGGTGGGAGGAACTTTATGAAAAATATACGGGTGACGAGTTTACCGTAAAAATTCGCGGCAAAGAGATCAAAAACAAGCTGTATCGTGAATCGCTGAGCGGAACCAAAATCCCGAGGTTGTCGCTGCCGAAATCAAAAAATCTTGGCGAAAGATTGAAATTTGCCCTTCGGGAAAACCTGCCTGGTTATTTCCCGTTTACTGCCGGTGTGTTTCCGTTCAAACGTGAAGGAGAGGATCCCACCCGGATGTTTGCCGGTGAAGGAACACCGGAGCGTACCAATAAACGGTTTCATTACGTAAGTGAGGGGATGGCTGCTGCAAGGCTCTCTACTGCATTCGATTCCGTGACTCTTTATGGTGAAGACCCTGATCATCGTCCCGATATTTATGGAAAAATCGGGAATTCCGGGGTGAGCATCTGCACACTTGATGATATGAAAAAACTC
>SLGL01000232.1 GCA_007123785.1 Balneolaceae bacterium | reverse complement strand
CTCTCCTGATGAACGAGAAGCAAATCTCATCAAATCGTTCAACTCAGGATTGCTGAAGATAATGTCGAAATCGGGCATATCTGTAGCCCGAAGCTACCAAAGCTCCAAACTTTTTACAGCACTGGGCATTGGAAAAGAGCTTCAGGATCTTTTCTTTCCCGGACTTTTCTCTCCAATGGGTGGTATTAATATAAAAGAAGTTGTACGTCAGATCCTTGAGCACACTCAAAATGCTGAAAAGATGGACGAAAGTGACAAGCCGATTCACACCTATCAATATAAGGAACACAATCGTGGCCTGGAAGGTGAAAAACACTCAATGACCAACACACGATCAAAGATCATCCATAAACTGGTTCGTGATAACGAGCTTACCCTTCACGATCTTGAACTCTACAACGAGTATCTCAAGCTTGGAGATGATTGCGATCCTGTCAACCTGAGACACCTTTTCACATTCAAGCCCACAACTAATGAAGTAAGCATTGAGGATGTTGAACACCGAAGCGAAATCACCAAACGTTTCGGTTCCGGTGCGATGAGTTTTGGCGCGATCAGTGCTGAATCCCAGCGCGATATTTTCCTGGCTATGAAAGAACTGGGTGGCCGTTCCAACAGCGGTGAAGGTGGTGAAAATCCATTCTATTACACCCTCGGAATTACAGCATCCATAAAACAGGTAGCCAGCGGTCGTTTTGGTGTGACTGCTGAATACCTGATTGCGGGTGATGAGTTCCAGATTAAAATTGCGCAGGGAGCCAAACCCGGTGAGGGTGGCCAGTTGATGGGTGTAAAAGTAGATGAAAATATCGCCTTTGCACGCCACAGTGAGCCGGGTTTCGACCTAATCTCTCCTCCTCCGCTTCACGACATTTACAGCATTGAAGATCTCAAGCAGCTTATTTATGAACTAAAGCAGATAAAACCGGAAGCCAGGGTAAATGTGAAGCTGGTATCAGGTGAAAATATCGGTACAATTGCTGTGGGTGTTGCGAAAGCAGGCGCCGATGTCATCCACATTTCAGGAGGTGACGGCGGAACCGGCGCTGCCACACTCACATCTATGAAACACGCCGGACTCCCGTGGGAAATTGGCCTGCTTGAAGTTCACCGAACTCTATGTGAGCATGGTCTCCGTGAATTTGTAGAATTGAGAACAGACGGAGGCCTCCACACCGGGCCCGATATTGTAAGTGCTGCACTTTTAGGCGCTGAAGGGTTTGATTTCGGAAAACTTCTGCTCATAGCCGAAGGCTGCGTGATGGCGCGTATTTGTGAAAAAAATACATGCCCGACCGGTATCGCCACACACGATCCGAAGTTCAAAGCCAAGTACAAAGGCAACAAAGATCATATAATCCGCATGATGGAATATCTCGCAGAAGATGTGCGAAGAAATCTCGCCAAAATCGGCGCCAAATCGATTGAGGAGGTCATTGGCCGGATTGACCTGCTGACGCTAAAAGAAGAGCACCAGGATCTTGTAGACAGTCGCCACATCGACCTGAACTACTTTCTGGGTGATGCCCTCCACAGCTACAACCAGCAGCCTAATCCATTCAACGAAGGTATTAGTGACTTCAACAAAAAATATATTGACCTGTGCAAAACAGCTGTTGAAAAGGAAGGCAAATTCTCCGCTTCAGATAAAATCAATACGAGAGTCCGTGCGGCACTTGCCACTCTCAGCGGCATGATAGCCAAGAAGATATCGAACAAGCGCATGGCTGAAATCAAAGAAAAAGGCCTTGCTGAATCTGATCATCACTTTAGCGGAAAAATCGACCTGGAATTTGAAGGAAGCGCCGGACAAGGTTTTGGTGTATTTCTCACAGAAGGTTTGAATGTAAAACTATGGGGTGAAGCAAACGATTCAGTCTGTAAAACCATGTCAGGTGGCTTTGTGGTGATTAATCCACCCAAAATTTCTACATTCGACCCTGCCGATAACGCCATTATCGGAAACTGTGCTCTTTACGGAGCCACAGGTGGAAGACTCTATGTAAACGGCCTTGCGGGTGACCGTTTTGCTGTAAGGAACAGCGGTGCTGTTGCAGTAGCGGAAGGCACCGGATTGCACCCTTGCGAATATATGACCAACGGAACCGTTGTGATTCTTGGCCCGGTATCGAGTAATGTGGGGGCGGGTATGACCGGTGGAATTCTCTATCTTAGAAAAGATCAGGTTCACCAGATCAACAATGAATACGTAACTCCACTGAATGTGGACAGTTCTTCTTCGAAAGAACTGAAACGACTTCTTCTGGACTATCACAAACATACAGGAAGTGCCACGGCTGAGGAGTATCTTTCCAACTGGGAAAATGAAAAAAACAACTTCGTGAAGCTGATGCCAATTGGTGTACTTGCCAAACAGCGAGAAATTATGGAATTGAAAAAGGCTGGCAAAAAAGTGAAAAAGTAATGGTTATTAATTCAAATCCTTTCCGGACTCAAATAAAAATGTTTTAGCACTACTTCGAAATTTATGTACTGCTGCCCATTGAGATACAAAACATATACTGGTGTCAACACTTTTCAGTTTAAAATATCTTATTGCAACTACATTACCATTTTTACGGAACTTGAGATAAAGAACAAACGAGAAAAAACCTCAAGAAGCTGTGATATCTATAATTCTTTCGCACTCCACTGTAACGAACCATCGCTTTTTTCTGTGCATATTATATTTGTAAATACAGGTGTATAACTTTCTGTTTTGATTTGATCTGTACAACCGAAGAGTATATGTTTATTTAGTTAAAGAAGGTTTTCTGGTTAATTCAATTAATTAATATATGGGAATCATCAAAGATAATGTGAAAAAGCAAGGTTGATTTTTAAAGTATTTGGATTGCTGATTACCCAGTTTACAGATTTCTGGTACGATACAACAGAGAAAATTATTGAGACTTAAACTGATAAAGCCTGGATACGTCCAAAGTAGAAAAACCAAGAGAGTTGGAAGACCTTAGGCATTCATTAAAGAAAATTATTGAACTTTCTTAAGCCGAAGAATCAGCAAAACCTAAAAAGCCAAGCATCATGGAAGAACTATTATATCTCGTGACATCGATTTGAATTATAGCCCAACTGATTGGATTTGTCGGTTGCAGAAGCGGTGGAATCATCAATTTCCTAATAGTTATTGCAGATTACTATCTGTAATTCTGAATAGAAGAGTTTTATAAAAAAAATTCACATTAATATGAAATCATTAATTACACTAACAGTAACGGTAGGTGCAACAGTAATCGGATTTGCTTTAGGGTTGTTATTTACATCCGGTAAAAGAGATATACATACTGATTATGTTGATAAAAACTTCAATGATATTTTTGATACAGTATCCCATTCTTTAAATAACATTGAAACCAAAATCGCACAACTTTCAAAACAAGGGAAAGCTGAAACTAAAAAGATGGCTGCTGATTTAAATTCAAAAAAGCACTAACTCGGCTGGCATTTCGCACCAATTGCCTATCCATAATCTTATATCTGTGAATTATGCAACACAGACGTTTTTATCTGTAACGCCTTTTTTGCACTGTATTTAGATATTACCATTCAGTGAATAAATCATGTTAACTGAATCGGGTTAAATAACTATTAACAATTTAACCCTAACTCATAAAGCAGGTACAAGATGAAATCTATACGATTAATAATCACATCCATATTTTTATTATTTGCCTTTTCCTCAATGGCTGTTGCACAATCAACAAACATTACGGAAACTTTTAAGAAACATTTTAACGAAACCGTTCAGAAGGTTCAGCAAACTGAGAGTGCTGATGAAAAACGATTGATTCTAAATGAATCATTTACAAAAATGATCGCTGCCTTAGATCGTATTGAATCTGATGCAAATCTATCGGAAGATAAAATCGCACAACTTCAATCATACAAACTTGGAATAACAGAAAAGCAGAATGAACTAAACGGTTTGGATGGGTTTGATGAAATTCTGGATGAAGATCTTGATGACTTCTCCAATTTCTCACAGGATTTTATGGAACAGGCTAACCGAACAATAACCATTGGCCTGACTTCGGCTCTTTTGCTAATCATCATACTTATATTATTGGTCTAATATTTGTGAGTCTTTTCTATGAAAATGGTAAGGAAGACTCCCTTCATTAAAGGAGGGGGGTTTTTCTACCAAATTCCATGATTTTAAGTCGTGTTCATGTTAAAAAAGTGTTATGCTCATCTCACCTTCTATATCTAAAATCCTGATCTGGTTATTCCTGATCATGGTATTTATTATTTCAGGGTGCAGCCATACTTCTGAACTCTACCGGGGGGAATCACCGGATGTAAAGGAACCCGTGGATTATTCGATAATCTACTACATCCATGCAGATTCCGATTATCTTTATCATGATGCTACCGGGAAACCTATCCAGGGAAACAGCAAGGCTCTTGATACCGCACTTAAAGTAGCTGAAAAAGCGAAATCGGGAGAAGTTTTTGTTTTTCATCAGCATCCGGAAAGTAGATTCCTGGAACTGTTTCCACAAAAAAGAAGCCGATTATATCACTATATCAACGGGCAATTAGCCAGCCATATAAAGTATCGCCACTTTGATAAAAGTGAAAATTTCCTCACAACAGAAGCCCGGCTCTACAACCAATACAGAACCTATTCCGAGGGAAAAAACCGAAGAAATTACTTTCTCTACTATGGCCATGAAATACCTGATAATAATGGGGAAAAGTACCATAAAACTCTGCCTGATATTACGGTAAATACAGGTACTTTTTCAGAGGGCATTCAGAATTTTTTGGTCTTAGATAAACAACGATTTGATCTCGTGGTGCTCTCAACTTGTAATAATGGAACTCCTGTAATGGTTCAAAATCTGATGCCATTTTCCGATATTCTGCTGGCTTCCCCAAAAAATCTGCACCTGTCTCATATCAACTCTGAAAGCATGTATTTGCTGGAAGATGACCCTAAAATCTCTTCTTTAGAATTGGCCGATTCCATAGCCGATCAGACGTACCAACGCCTTGAATCAGAAACACAAACAGCTATTACAATCACCTTGTATAATTTTAAAATGATGCGTGAACATATAAATGAAATTCATGCTTTTTCAACTTCATATAACCGCCTGGAAGACAAACAGTACTATTCTGAGAATATTGATTGTAACCAGTTCGAATTCTTTGATGATGATTTTTTCAAAAAGGGATTAAAAACATGGTATAAACCGGCAAGATTTGGAAAAAGGCCCAACACCTCTTCTCACTCCGGATGGGGATGCAAGCCAATTACAGATCGAAATTTCCCGCGTGTAAACTCGTAATTTAGCGTATATACTCACAATCTATTTGAGTTCAAGGTAACTTTGTAAGTTTTCCGCTTTCTTCTAAAAAATTTCCAGCAGCTCAAAAGTATGCCTCTTCACTGGGTTATCTGTGATAAAACCTGGCTAATAGTTGCCACATAAGGTTCCTTTATTCACGAAGCTTGTAATTAAAATATTGGTCAAAAAGGTGAAGTTTAAAATTCAGTAAATTCGATAATATGAATGTGCAGTAAATAGGCCGTCCAGGACTAATCTCATGTCAAAAATTAAACGACGAGCAGGTCATTCATCGGACAATTTTTTTAAACTAAGCCAATTGGGATGATCCCGGATCAACTCATCAGATGACACTTCTACACTTTTACTGATGATAAGGCACTTTCAATATAACCGATCAGAGTTACGTTTATATACCATGTGGATTTTTCAGAAAAAAAAACATTCAGAACAGACCCGAAAAGAGGAGATCGCCAACGCGATCAGTCACGGAGTGGGTGCATTGGTGGCTATTGTGGCCGCTCCTTATCTGATTTACTACGCTGTTCATCATGGAGAGCCACTTTCCGTTGCTGGGGCCAGCGTTTTTATTGCCTCAGCATTTTTGCTCTATCTTTCATCCACATTGTTTCATCTTTTACAGAATAAAAAAGCAAAAAACCTTTTTCAGGTTTTTGATCATGTAGCAATTTTTATCCTGATCGCCGGTACCTATACACCGTTTACTGTTGGGATATTACATGGGCCCTTCGGTTGGTTTATGCTTGCACTGATATGGTTTGTGGCAATTATCGGTATTATACTCAGACTTTGGCTGGGCAAATCAAACATGAAAATTTATGTGGCCTTTTATCTGTTGATGGGATGGATGATTTTTATAGGTATTAAACCCTTAATTGAAAACATGGAGCTTGCCGGACTTCTTTGGCTGGCGGTGGGCGGTGCTGCGTATACACTGGGAGTTATCTTTTACCTTCTTCCGCGCCGGACCTACACACATTTCGTATGGCATTTGTTTGTCCTGACAGGAACTTCCACTCATTTTATGGCGGTGATGTATTACTCGTTTTGACTATTAAAACCTGAGTGAATGCATATATTTTTTTAAAGAAATCTATTTTGTGGCTGAAAAGTATTTATGGTAAAAAAACCTCCTCATTATGAAAGGTCAGGCTCTCCCGTATGATACCCGACCTGCCTTAATTGATAGCGGGATATTTCGCAGGATTGACTTCATGCATGATGGTATACACACTTTCGATCACGTCATCACGACTGGGTTTCGAGAAGTAATCGCCATCGGAGGCGAATGAAGGACGATGAGCTTTGGCACTCAGGCATCTTGCTTCACTGTCCAGATGGTAATATCCACCCTGTTCATCAATTACCTGTTGCATCATAAATGCAGTAGCACCCCCTGGAACATCCTCATCAATAAACAGAATACGGTTTGTTTTTTTGAGAGATTGTAAAATCATTTTGTTACGGTCGAAGGGGAGCAGAGTTCGAACATCAATCAGTTCAGCAGAGATTCCCAGCTCATCCAGATCGGATAGAACCGACTCCACAAGGTTGCAAGTCGCCCCATAAGAAACCAGTGTAATATCACTTCCTTCTCGTAAAATTTTTGGTATTCCCAGTGGCAGTGTAAATTCACCCAAATTCACCGGAAGCCTCTCCTTCAACCGGTATGCGTTTAGCGGCTCAATCACCAGTGCGGGATCATCACCCTTGATCAGTGTATTGTAAAATCCTGCGGCATCGGTCAGATTTCGCGGCACACATACGTGCACCCCTCTTATCCCATTGATAATCATACCCATCGGTGAACCAGCATGCCAAATTCCCTCCAGACGATGTCCCCTTGTACGTACAATCAGCGGGTAAGCCTGGCCGCCTTTTGTTCGGTAGCGCAAGGAGGCCACATCGTCACTAAGCAACTGAAAACAGTATAGCAGATAATCCAAATATTGAATTTCGACAATCGGGCGTAACCCTCTCAACGAAAGGCCGATCCCTTGTCCCAAAATAGTGGCTTCGCGGATGCCGGTATCACTCACCCTGAGCTCACCATACTTTTCCTGCATACCTTCCAGGCCAAGATTTACATCACCCAGTTTCCCCACATCTTCTCCAAAAACCAGTGCGTTCGGATATTTAGTAAAAAGTGCATCGAAATTGTTTCTGAGAACAACACGGCCATCAACATTTTTTGAACTACCGTCATATACCGGTTCAGTTTCCTCAATATTCAGTGGTGAAAAAGGCGTTTCACTGTAGAGGTGGGAATTGTAACGATCTTTATTCAGTTTTTTATGGTCTTCAATCCAGTCGATCAGATTGCTCCTCGCATCTGATTCCTTTCCTCTTAAAAGCATAGCAGCGCGGCGTGCGGCTGAGATTACATCCCGACGAATCGGTTTATTTTTCCGTGATAGAGATGTCAGGATTTTTTGTAATCCATCCAGTTCGGAATGATATTCAATGACATGCTCAAGAAGGGCCACGATTTCATCTTTTTCACGCAAAATCGGCTCCTGGAATTCCTTCCAGGCAGCTTTATGCTCTCGGCTCACCTCTTCTTTTGCCTCTTTATCCATTTCATCCAGTTCGGATTCTTCTGCAATACCTTCGTTTATTATCCACTCTCTGAACTGAGTGATACAACAGTTTTCGATTTCCCATTCCAGACGCTCATCATTTTTGTACCGTTCGTGTGATCCCGATGTAGAATGTCCCAATGGCTGGGTTACATCCTCCACATGTATCAATACCGGCACATGCTCCTCTCTTGCAATAGTAGCTGCTTCATTATAGACTGAAATTAACTCATCGTAATTCCAGGCTTTCACTGTAAAAATTTCAAAACCCGGCTCTTTCTGAGTTCGTTTGAACCCTCTCAGCACTTTCGAAATACTCTCTTTAGTTGTCTGATACTTTTTAGAAACAGATATTCCATATCCGTCATCCCACACGGATATCACCATCGGGACTTGAAGTACTCCGGCTGCATTGATAGTTTCCCAAAAGTGCCCTTCAGATGTACTGGCATCTCCAATGGTTCCCCAGGCAATCTCATTACCGTTATTGGAAAAATTTTTAAAATCTTTTAGCTCACTGCTGTGACGATAAATTTTGGATGCCTGTGCAAGGCCCAAAAGCCGGGGCATCTGCCCGGCCGTGGGAGACAGGTCAGCTGATGTATTTTTCTTTTCAACCTGGTTGTACCAGGTCCCGTCTTCTTTTACCAGGCGACTGGCAAAGTGGGCATTCATCTGACGGCCGCCAGAATTAGGTTCCATCTTAATATCGGTATTGGCATAGACCTGAGCAAAAAATTCACGAATTGTCAGCTCATCAATTGCCAGCATAAAAGTCTGATCTCGATAATATCCGGATCTGAAATCCCCTTTTTGAAAAAATTTTGCCATCACCAACTGGGGGATCTCTTTTCCGTCTCCGAAAATTCCGAACTTAGCTTTTCCGGTAAGCACCTCTTTTCTTCCCCGAAGTGAAATCTCACGACTAATCCTGGCAATCCTGTAATCATTCAGGATTTCCCGTGTTTGTTGCTTTGAATACGTTAGTTGTGTCACTTCGTTCGCTGTCATGATTCTTACATTTCAGTACATAATTGAACGTTTATGTGCCCAATGAGCACTCAGAATAATAAGAGGTTAAGGCCTATTTACAAAATCTGGGACGCGTAAAATCCCATCTACCTACTGTATCATTTAATTGTAAACTAATACTTTTCAATATATTGTCTTTCACCGGATTTTTTATTCACTAAAACCACCTTTTGTCATGTTCATCGGATTGAGTGCACTTTCCAGTTCTTCTTCCGAAAGATCAGTCATCTCTTTAGCTACTTCAAAAACGGCCCGGTCTTCAGCAAATGCTTTTTTTGCAATTTGAGCGGCAAGGTCATAACCGATCAGCGGATTAAGTGCTGTCACGAGAATCGGATTTTTTCCCACCATTTGGTCGATCACCTCTTTCCGTGCTGTGAGTCCGCTTACCGACAGATCGGCAAAATTGCGTGCAGAGTTTGCCAGAATTGCAATAGACTGTAGCAGGTTGTGTGCTGTGACCGGCAACATCACATTCAGTTCAAAATTACCCGACTGTCCTGCAATCGTAATGGCTGCATCATTGCCGATGACCTGTGCACAAGCCATGGTTAGGGATTCTTCAATCACAGGGTTCACTTTCCCCGGCATGATCGATGATCCCGGCTGCAGTGCTTTCAGCTGTACTTCACCAAGGCCGCTATTTGGACCTGAATTCATCCACCGGAAATCATTTCCGATTTTCATCAGGCCAATCGCAAGGGTTTTGAGTTGCCCGGAAAGTTCAACCGGAGCATCGATTGTTGCCTGCGCTTCAAAATGATTGGTGGCTTCTATAAAATCCACACCTGTTCCTGAAGCAACTTCTTTTGCAAACCTTACACCAAATTCCTTGTGTGTGTTGATTCCCGTTCCAACAGCGGTTCCGCCCTGAGGCAACTCATTCATTCGTATCATGGCCGATTCAACCCTCTCAATGGCCAGCTCAATCTGCCGGGCATAACCACTGAACTCCTGCTGAACTGTGACAGGCATAGCATCCATCAGATGGGTGCGGCCTGTTTTTACCACATCTTTCAACTCTTCACCTTTTTCGAGAATGGTTTTATGCAGATGCACCAGGGCGGGAATTAAATTTTCTTTTACGGCCAGTACAGCAGAAATACGAATTGCGGTTGGAATTACATCATTGGAACTTTGCCCGAAATTTACATGATCGTTGGGATGGATCACAATTTCCGTTCTTTCCTTTAGCTCATTGGCACGTTTTGCGATCACTTCATTCGCGTTCATATTGGTAGATGTACCCGAACCAGTTTGAAAAATATCCAGCACAAAATCGGAATCAAACTTCCCTTTAATTACTTCTGTTGAAGCTTTTTGGATGGCATCGGCTACAGAGCGATCGAGCAGTCCAAGGTCGGCATTCACTTTGGCTGCAGCTTTTTTTATCTGTCCGACCGCTGCAATGAATTCACGGCTGAACCGGATTCCGCTGATCTGAAAATTTTCAAATGCACGTTGTGTCTGAGCGCCGTAGTATGCATTTGCAGGTACTTTTATTTCGCCCATGGAATCTTTTTCAATACGAAAATCTGACATAATTATGTGTTGGTTAATGATGACTCTTTTAATAAACTTTTTTCATCCAGTTTTATTCACAAATAATTGTTAACTGGTTTTTTTAGCTAAGTCCATCAGCAAGATACATCAAACAAAGATTAAAAATTTATTCATCAGAATATTACTAACTGTGCTCCGGGCCTTAGCGATTCCTCCCGACCTATAGTTACAGGACAGGCACGGAGTGAAATTTTCAGCCTGAGGCGGATGCGTTGTCTCAAATATCTCTTGGTTAGATATCCGGTCTAATGCATGTTTTTACCACCATTATCTCCCGGCCGCTGTCGGGATTGCATCAACCAAAATTCTTGGTAATTAATGCATTTCAAGTATACAAATACTTTGAACCAACCGCTTGGAAGCACTTCCAGGATTAACTTTACGAGCAGTTACAATAACTGGCAAGCATTTGTCAGGTGGTTAGAAACACAATTGCCTGAATATCCTCTGAACTTAATATATAAGGTAGGATTTTTAAGGCAAAAATTGAAAAAACGAGGAGTAGTTTCAGGTAATATTTTTGCTGTACATCCGATAACGTTTATCAATTGTTCCGCCGATTTTTTCTGCTACGCGAACCATTTGAACGTTATTCTCCAAAATCCAGCCCACTTCCGACGAGTAGTAATTTCGGATAAGGCCGTTTTCAATCGCTTCGCGGTGAAGTAACACATCGATTCCCCGTCCCTGGTATTCGGGAATTACACCCATCAGGGCCGTTCGGATTTTGTTGATTTTTTTTCTGTTCCAGAGAATTCTCAAAATGCCAAACGGAAACAGCCGCCCGTTCATATCTTTAAAAATTTGATTATAATCGGGCAGTCCTACCGAAAATCCAACCGGTTTTCCATCTATTTCTGCAATGTGTGCAAAATCGGGGTCCACAATGGTTTTCAGGTCTTTGGCTAAAACATCGAACTCTTCGGTAGTGAGAGGAATAAAACCCCAGTTATTTTTCCATGCACTGTTAAAAATCTCACGTATAATTCTGACTTCATCCCGGATTTTTTTCAGATTAATCCTGCGCACATTTATTCCGGGTATACGTTTCTTTACAATTTCCATGGCCCGGTTTGCACGGTCGCGGTCTACACTGTCCTGTGTAACCAGATAAGTAAGCAGGTCTATCTCTTTTTTATAGCCACAGCTAATGAGAAGTTTATCGTAAAACTGCTTGTGGTAAGGCATCATTATTGATGGGTATTTATCAAATCCATCCACTAAAATACCTATTTCGTCCATCATTCCTGGATTTGCAGGTCCCAGGATATCCTCTATTCCTTTATCGGCAAGCCACTCCTCTGCTGCCCTGAAAAGCCCTTCTGCAGTTGACGGATTGTCAATGCATTCAAAAAAACCGAAAAAGCCGGTTTTCGTTTTGTGATATTCGTTATATCGATGATCGATAATCGCTGCAATTCTTCCTGCGGGTAACCCATCATGTGTTGCAGTAAAAAGAGCAATTTCTGCGTTGTTGTAGAAAGGGTTTTTTTCGGTGTCGAGCAGCTTTTTTTGTTCTATAAGAAGTGGTGCTACCCAGTACTTGTCGTTCTTGTAGTGGCTATAGGGAAAATGAATAAATGCTTTCTTTCCCTTTTCCGAGTTGATGAATGTAATTTCGTTCTTGTTTGATTTTGGCTCCACTACTGCCTCAATTGATGTCTACCAGTGAACGGCCGTTCTCATCAATAATACCGTGTTTAATCCCTACCGTTCTGAATGCATCCAGAATTTTATCAAGATGTTCATCGGTATGAGT
>SLGL01000045.1 GCA_007123785.1 Balneolaceae bacterium | reverse complement strand
TTCAACCCGTAAAGAGGTTCGCGCCATCCTGAAAAAAGCCGGAATGAGTGCTGTTCTTGTGACACACGACCAGGAAGAGGCCCTCTCATTTGCCGACCGGATTGCCGTGATGAATGAAGGACAAATTGAACAGATCGGTACACCCGAAGAGGTTTACTACAAGCCTGAAACAAAATTTGTTGCGCAGTTTCTCGGACGTACAAACCTGTTTGAAGGCAATGTGGATGACTCAGACTTTATCGAAACCAAAATCGGCTGTCTCAAGCTCGATTGTAAAGCCCGTGGCCAGATTACTTGTTCCATCCGTCCGGAACATCTCACAATCGAACGTCCCAATGGTACTTCCGACGGATGCACACGCGGTATTATCGTTGCCCGCGAATTTAAAGGGCACGACATTACCTACCATGTAGACTGTAACGGAGAGAGATATATGGTTCACACCGATAACCGGGTGCTTTTTGAGAGAGATGAAGAGGTGGTTGTGAAACCACTTGAGCCGGCCGTTGTTCTTAAAAAAAGCTATTGAGTCTTATTTTAGCTTAGACTCATCTGGTAAATTCCATTTTTAAGCCACATCTGAAAGGACATTTCCATATAATCTGTTTTGATGTATCTTCGAAAATGTAGTGTCGTGTCAATGCTATACCTTCGATGAGGCGGCTTCATTCGGGGATGTCGGGGCGCTCTCAACCAAATCTCTTGGTGAAAAATCCAGGCTATGTGCAGTAAATAAAGGCTCAAGACAGTTGGGGTGAAAAAAGCCTGCTTTTGTGAAACGAAAATGGAATCCGGTACGTAAAGGTTCATATAAGCATTTCTCGTTTTAGAATATAATTTTCTGACCTTTTGACCCGATGACATCAAGATTTCAAACGATTTACCAATTGCAGACAATCAGGCTGTTTGTGTTTTGCTTACTTTTATTATTTATAAGTAGCAGTGCATTTGGGCAGACGGAGATTGCAGGTGTGGTTTCAGATGCAGAAACCGGTGAAACACTGCCTTCCGCCACGATTTTACTTGAAGACAGTTATCGGGGTACGGTTACAAATACGGAGGGATATTTTTCATTTTCGGTGGATAAACTTCCCGCCACACTGTTGATACGCTATATCGGCTACGATAGTCAACAGGCAGAGATAACCAGCGAAACCGACTTTCCTCTTAAAATTGAACTGAGCCTTTCGGTTACGGAAATGGATGAAATTGAGGTAACCGATAGAGACCCCGGACTATCGATAATGGAGCGGGTCATCGCCCGGAAAATACTCTGGAGAGAGACATTCGAAACGTACAAGGTGAACGCCTATACACGCCAATCGCTCAGTAATGATACTTCCATCGTGTCAATCTCGGAAAGCAGCTCAGTTGCGTTTTGGGATCATGAGCGGGGACACAGGGAAGTTCAGCTGAGCCGGAGGCAGACATCGAATCTGTCTGACGATCAGAACTTTGCCGGTGTGAGATATCAGCCGAATTTTTATGATGATAATATCGAAATTGCGGGTTATAGCATGGTAGGAATTACTCATCCCAATGCACTTCGATACTACCATTTCAGGTTGCTGGAAACAGAACAGATGGATGGTGTTCCGGTATATAAAATTGAGGTACTTCCCAGGCGGGATCGACAGCCGCTATTCAGTGGAACGGCATGGGTGCTGGGACGCGAATATGCCTTGCTTGAAGTGGACCTGAAGCCTAACGACGTGGTAAACTTTCCGCCACCAGTGCAGGATTTTGATCTGTCGTACAAGCAGCAGTTCAGTAACTACGGTGGTGAATACTGGCTGCCAGTGGATATGCGCGTGGAGGGGCTGATTCGTATCGGCATAGTAGGGCTTCAGTTTCCGTCGATCAACTTCAGACAGGTTTCCCGCCTCACTGACTACGAGATTAATGTTGAGCTTCCGGATTCAGTGTATCAGCGGAGTGACTGGTTTGCCAGGGCTGATTCCGCAACAGTTGAAGATCACCGCGACAAAATGGAGCCGATACCGCTGACGTTGGAAGAAGTTGCGGCATACGAAACAATCGACAGCACAAAAACACTCCAGGATGCATTCAGGCCGGAGGGTTTTCTGGCGAAGATGGCAGAAGCATCAGAAGGCAGAGAACGAAGAGGTTTATTTGGTACAGGAAGATTATTACCAAAAGGTTTTTCAATCAGGGGCAGGTTTAACAGAATGGACGGATTTCATCTTGGACTGAACTATAACCGGCGTTTATTTGATGGAAATCTCCTGGTGAAGGGATTTTCCGGATACAGTTTCCATAGCGGATTGTGGGATTATGGCGGCTCGGCAAATCAGCGGCTTTTTGATATTGGCAATTCACCTGTCCATGCATTTGCCGGTTATGAAAACACTACTGTTCCCCGCTATTACTCACAAAACTACACGATCGCAATGAACAGTTTTGTGACACTTCTGGGCGGGGACGATTATTTTGATTACTATCGCAATGAACGCATCCATACCGGGTTTGAAATTCGCCGAATTTTGCCGGGAATTACTATTCGTGCGACCGGACAACGAGAGCTACATCAAAGTTTTGAAGCCGGTTCGGTGTCTGATTACAGCCTGTTTAACTGGCACGATCCAAGACGGCACAATCCTCAAATTAATGAGGGTACATTACGCTCGGTGAATCTTGAGGTGGGGTATAATATTGTTGATAATGATTTTGGATTTGCAGGAAAACGGCAGGTCAAAGCCGCAGCTGAGTTAAGCAGTTCATCCATCGGCAGTGATTTTGATTTTACAAGGTTGTCAGTGCAGCTTGACTGGAACTTCAACACTTTTTATTCTCGGCGACTCTTTGCAAACACTCTCGATCTGCATTTTTCGGCCGGTAATTCTTTTGGCGATCTTCCCCTCCAGCGATTCGGTACGGTTGATGGTTCAATGAATCGTTTTACACCATTCGGTACTCTTAAAACAAGAAATGGCGTGCCGTACGAGGGCAATCGTTATTGGCTGGCTGCTGCCGAGCATAATTTCCGTACCATACCATTCGAATTACTTGGATTACGTTCACTGGTGGAGCGTGGCTGGGGTATCATCATATTTGGTGGTGCAGGTTACACTGAAGCGAATGGTATTTATCCGGAAGATCTGATGATTTCAGGCGGGATCCATTCCGAGATCGGACTGAGTCTCAACAGTCTGTTTGGTATAGTAAGGATAGACTTTGCAAAGCGTCTTGATGCGCCCGGTATGTTTATCGGTTTTAGTGTACCGCGTTATTTTTGATGAAATTTAGTCAGAATTCCGGAGCGAAAGGATGGGGATTAATGGGGCCAGATTCTCCGCGTTGACTTT
>SLGL01000316.1 GCA_007123785.1 Balneolaceae bacterium | reverse complement strand
GAAGGTCATGCGCCAGCACAGAAAGAAGTTTATCTTTCACAGTATTGACTTGCGATAGCTCTTCAGTTCGTTTTTTCAAAAGGTTATTAGCTTTTTTCTTTTTGCGATACAAAACAAAAACCGCTATCAGTACAAGAACAATTACAGCCAAAAGAGAGGTAACGATCAGCGTATGCCGCTGCTGAGCTTCCATGGATTTTTCAAGAATCTCGCGGTTTTCCCGTTCGATTCGCAATCCCATCAAAGCCTCTTGTCTGGCTAACGCTTTTTCCCGATCGGTCCGTGCTAAACTATCCGTCATTGAAGAGAACTGCTTAAGGTGTTCATAAGCCCGGAGAGTGTCACCGGCTTCTTCATAGGTTTGATACATCCTTTCGAGGGTAGCTAAAACGGATTCGGATGCGCCGGCATTTTTTGCAATTTCAAGTGCTCTTTCGTAAAGGTCCAATGCGTTGTTGTACTCTCCAAGATTTCTGTATACATCAGCCATTCCGGATTGATTGAAATAGCTGCCGATCATAATATTATGTTTACGGCTCAGTTCAAGAGATTCTTCAAAAAATTCCATGGCCCGGCTATACTCTTCCATATCAATGGCCAGCATTCCCATATTATAAATAGCCTGCATCCGCGAAAGATTATTTCCTAAATCCTCTGCAATTTCGAGTACACGAAAGTAGTTTTCCTGAGCTTTTTCAAACTCACCCATCTCTTTGTATAGTCCACCCAGACTCATGTGATTAGTAATCTGGTTGCTGCGATTATTAATTTGGCGGTTCATTCCGAGCGCACGTTCCAGGTAATTTTCAGCAATTTCAAAATTCCCCTCATTTTTATTAATAGTGGCAATATTATCGAGCACCACGGCAACAATGAGCGTATCGTCGATTTCTTCGGCCATTTCAAGACTGTTCAGAAAATGATCCAGAGCTGACGGCATGTCACCCAGCGAACTGTAATTCAAGCCAATATTTTGGGTAATACCTATCTCCATTCGTGTCTCCCCGCGTTCAGCAGCCAAAGCACGCATATCGAGATAATATTCCAAGCTCTGGTGGTAATTCCCTGTCATAGCATGAGCATTGGCAATGTTATTCCCTATTTGAATTTCGTGGGGTGTATTCCTGTAATTTTCAAAATCCGGTTCAATTTCATTTAAAACGGAATCGGGCATTCCACGATCTATGTAGTAGTTGCTCAGGTTGCTGATTGCAAATGACTCTCCCTCAATGTTATTCAAAAGCCTGGCAAGTTGAATAGCTTCGTCAATCAAAGGCCTTGATTCTGCCAGCCCGCCTGATTCCAGCAAGCTCTTTATTCTTTCATTCAGTTCAAGCAGATAGGCAGTATCCTGTATTGCAATTTCAGTATCCGATTTGATTTCAGGAATCGCGTTTTGTGCATAAACGAAATTCCACCCAGACATGATTGCTAAAACTGAGCCAATTAAAAAAGAGCTAAATATTTTGTTTAAATTCTTTTTTTTATTCATTCAAGCTGAATGATTTTTTCATTTCAAACCCACAAAATACTATAATTATTTAATGTTTGAATTATAAAAAATTTTATCAAATAAATATGGGGGGAATGAAAATGGTGAGCTTGCAAAAGCTGGTGCCTATTCCCTTTTCATATTTTTAAATCACGTAATGTGGTATAAGCTTACAACTTTTGAATCGAGATATATTAATGCCTGCTTTTAGGTTCAACGCAGCTGAGGGGAAAATGTCGCAGAAAAACAGTGTGTTTAATTTAATGATTCCAAATTATTGATCATAAAAAACTATATATCTATAATTTACTCTCTCACACTTTCACGTATGACATGGCACTATTTTTAAACAAGTTTATCGTTTCACACTATCCAGCAAGCCAGAAGCGATAGACTTCCACCAGTAGTTAAATGCCGAACGTTCTTTATCGCGTTCAAAGTCAATAGTTCCGGTTCTTGGGTCTTCGATTCTGTTTTGAGAATGAATCCGAAAACGGTTGGCAATAAAAGAGCGTAATCGTCTGCGCCGGGTTTCTTCCAGGGACTCCTCATCCAGAAATCGAATTTCAAGGTCACTGTAAATAAACCTCAGCTCTCCATCGGCTCTCTCTTCATTGGCCCCGAAATAAAAATCGGCCTGTTCAAGCCTGCCGCTTCTGACCCGGACAAATATCCACTCTTCAAGAGATGCATTCAGCTCTTGCAAATCAAAACCTGACAATGTCCCTGCTATGGTGTGATCAGATGTTTCATTCATCGAAAATGAACCTTCAAGGCTGATATCAGCAATACCCATAAAACGGGAACTTATCATGGCTTCGATAGTCTCGTCCATACTTCTGTTTTGAACTTTAGTGATAGTCAGATCTGTATCATTAAAGTGGATGTTTCCTTTTCGCCCTTCATTTGCAAAATCTTCGGTATAGCTTAAAGATCCGTCTTTCCACCAGACCGAGTCAATCTGAACCGTAAAGGGCAGTTTCTTCAGGTAATCAATCGGTAATGAACGTTCATCTCTCTCTTCGCGGGGGTAAGATTTGTCCCGGTGAATATCGATGGATGGTTTTTCAATTCCCAGGCTTTGAGCCACAAGCTCATTCTCAGCAAGCCATCTGTTCACATCAAAATTTTGTGCTGTAAATTCATCAAACAAAACATCAAAACGATCGGTTTCATAGCCGATATCTCCGGCCATTTCATTGGCCGATAGGTGGGGTTTTACAAAACCTCTGCCCGTCCACACGTACTCCTCGAGACTACTGACCGAAACACTGTCGACCCCGATGGAGTAATGCCCGTTTGATGTATGATACTGAAAAAGTGATGACTGAAACAGCAGGTGGTCGAAATAGGTGTGAAACGGTTCTTCGATATCACTGACAGAAAAGTTGTCTATTTCTGAATAGATGTGGTGAATTTCGTATGATGGCTCTTCACTGTCTCTTTCCCTGAAAATAATAAAATTGGCATCATCTACCGTGATTTTACCGATTCTGAATGGAGGGGGCTGCCGGAAAGGTGTAGCGTCAGCCAGTCTGCCATCACTTATGGGAACCAGTTCAAAATCAAGCCCTTCGATTTTAATATCTTCAAGCCCCCACTGCCTGGTAACCAACATTCTGAAGAGATTAATACCGGAAAACTCAAGGCGTCTGATCTCGAACGCCTTCACGGCATCTGCTGATTTTTCGGGTGTGTGTTCTTCAAAAGGTGTGATATGAACCAGCCTGACATCTCGAATTTCAAGGCCGGCAGGAAATGTTGAGAAAGAAAACTCTCCGAATTCAATTTCTGCATTTGGTGCAAGTTCAGTGTTGATAAAATCAATCAGCCTCTTTTCGGCCATATCTTCAATCCGTAACAGAAAAAATACTGTTGCTGCAATTACCAAAAAAAGAGCAACAAGCAATGCAATTCCCTTTTTTGATCTGAAAAAGGATCCCCGTTTTTTACTGTTTGCTTTTTTTGAAGGCATGGCAGGATTGTTCAGTGAATATAGGCTCGGTGTTAATCACGTTTTCAGGTTGATTAAAGTATACACTAAATCCCTGAAAATGAATAGAATCAGCGAAAAAATAGCTGCAGATTAAACGTAAACCCGTAAAGCTTTTCTCGTTATTGCGATACACTTTTTAACATATCGTCATTTCCGGTATTAAACTTTGCGGGTTTTTTGTATCGAATTGTCAAAATAAGACAGGGAATATGTTACTCTTTCTGGGGAATGGGCGGGTCCCAGTGCGGCATTTCGGCTGACGGATCTCCGCTCATCAGATAGGTGTCGAACCATTGGAGCATCCGGTAGGTGTAATCCAGCCTTGAAGCCGCTCTTGCATTGCCGTGCCCCTCTCCGGGATACCATACCAGCCGTACAGGTACTTCAGGCCGGCGAACTTTCAGATGGCGATAAAGCTCCAGAGACTGTCCGGGATGTACACGTGTATCCTCCGAACCGTGCATAATCAAAATCGGGGTTTCTGCACGGTCCACCCAGTAGATAGGGCTTCGCCGCAGATAATCCATCCATTTTTCATCCGATTCCCACATTCGTTCGCGCGAGTGAACCAGGTACAATTCTTCGGGGATGTCGCTGGTTCCCCACTTGGAGAGGTTATTGCTGATACCCACAAACATCACAGAAGCTGCAAAACGGTCGGAGTAGTATGTACTCATCCATGCTGAAGCATATCCACCATAAGAACCGCCGGTAACTCCGATCCGGGCGCCGTCGGCAATACCGCGTTCGATCAGGTAGTCTACACCGTCTACAATATCATCGAACTCTTTGCCTGCAAGATCGGCCTGACTGCTGAAAATAAACTCTATACCGCGCCCGGTGCTTCCCCGGTAATTGGGATAGAAAACGGCATAACCTTTAGCCGCTGCCATCTGACCCGGCATGGAGTAGCTGGTGAGCCACCCGTTGCTGTAGTGGGCTTCAGGGCCGCCGTGTACCATTGTAATGACCGGTACGGGAGTTCCTTCTTCATACCCAACAGGATAAATAAGCATTCCCTCAATGCTAAATTCACCATCCCTGGCTTCGTAGCTCACTACCTCCTGCCGTCCCAGTTCAAGTCCGTCGAGCCAGGGGTTATTGTAGGTTATTCGCTCGGGTTCTTCAGCACCGCTTTCCAACAGATACACTTCAGCTGGATGAGTGGGTGAGCTGGCTGTAAAAGAGAATGAACCGTCATCCGAATTGGAGAACGATCCGATAGCATGTTCTTCCGCGCGCAAGTAGGTTTGTTTTCCTGTTCCGTCCACACCAATGCTCCCCAAAACAGAAGCGGTGCTTTCACTGGCGAGAAAACGAATCCGCTCATCTTCGTGCCAATCGATCTGTTCATATTTTCCTTCAAAGTCACGGTCTATAATAGCAGGTACACCGCCTTGCGCTGATGCAATCAGAATTCGGCCGTCAATCGGATCGTGGATATTGGAACCGGCCCGAAGCGCCAGCCTTTGCCCGTCGGGACTCCAGCTAATCTTTCCTATTTTCCCCTCATTGTTGATCTCTGCAACAATTTCTGTGGTTTCTGAATCCAGAACAAAAACCTGCTGAAACATATAAAAGTCATCGATATTGGGCGTTGGGGCCGCCGAAACGGCGATTCGATTGCCATCCGGGCTCCACTCCATCATGTATATTGAAGCGTCTAACTGCAAATGCCTCGCTTCCTGAGTTGGGTCAACTACATTGGCGATGTAACCCAGGCGCTGGGGCAGGTTCTCCTCATAGACTTCTGCCTGATAGGGCAGCGGACTTTCTGTCGATTCTGCTTCATCAGGTGCAACAAAACCAATCTGGTTACCATCCTGATGCCAGGTATAGAGCAAAATATTCCGATCAAAGCTAAATATTTTTACAGCTTCTCCCCCGTCCAGCGGGACTTCGTAGAGTGAGCGGGTATCATCACCGGAACGCTGGGTCAAAAAGGAGATGGTATTTGTGCCAGGCCGGAACTGTACAGATGCAACCGAGCTGGCCGAGTAATAAGGTTTTGATATACTCTCTTCTACATCTAAAACATAAAGGTGAGTACTGTTCGTTGCATTTTCTTTGTAGGGATCAGCAGGAATACTCTTGGTGTAGGCAATAAAACGCCCGTCATCAGAAATGGCGGTACTTGTAACGGTTTCCATTTTTGCAATGTGTTCGGGAGTCACACCATTTTGAGCAGCCGCATCAACCGGTATTAATAAAAAGAGTATCAGCCCTGCCAGCAGAAAAGATAGCAGACGTTGCTTTTGCAGCTGTAAATGTTTGAAATAATTGTTTTTCATGATCTCGATCATTGATTTATATTTGTATTGGTGGATAAAAAGAAGATCTGTTTAAATCATATTATATAACCATGATATGGAATTTTCCGTTTGAAGGACTATGCAGTAAAAACGGGACACAGAAAAAGCAACGGCTTTCCTGTATATTTCTTTTTTATAGGCTTAGCCCGGATTTCTCACAGAAAAACAGGGTGTATTTTTTAAAGATTTCAAATTTTTTTATAAGCTATTTCAAATCAAATAGTTGCTTTACGTTTAACATATTTAACGTGAGATATCCGGGTTAGTCTACTTACACAAGGATAATGATTCCTTAATCCAAATTTGTTATCCTTCAAAGCGGAAACCTAAATTTAAACAAAATCCCAAATTAAGATTTTTCTAATGAGTAATAAACAGTTTAGCCGTCGCGATTTTTTAAGAACCGGAGCGTTATCGGGGCTGGCCGCTGGGAGTGGCCTGCTTGGAGGTAGCGCAAGAAAAGCATCAAAAAAATATAATCCCGGCGACGCAAAAAATGTGATTTTCCTGGTTTCCGATGGAATGAGTTCAGGTACACTGGCACTTGCCGATCTTGTGAAGAAGGAACAATACGGAGAAAAAACCAACTGGATCAAATTGTACGAATCAGACCGTGATTATCATCGAGGACTGATGGATATGGCTGCACTCAACAATCCCGTAACCGATTCCGCAGCTGCTGCATCTTCCTGGGGATGCGGCCACCGGATTATCAACGATGCTTTGAACTGGGGGCCGAATGATGAAGAGTTCAAACCTATCTGTGAAATCTTCAGGGATGCAGGAAAAGCAACCGGCCTTGTTACAACTACCAGAATGACTCACGCCACACCTGCCGGATTTTCAGCAAACGTTCCTGCACGCGGAATGGAAGACGAAATTGCCAGTCAATATTCCGAACGGCATTTTGATATTCTGATGGGTGGCGGAGACCGCCACTTTTCCGCTGATGGCCGGGAAGACGGACAGGACCTTTACAGCAAATTTGAAAACAACAGCTACACGGTCGTGAAAAATAAAAGCGAGCTGCAGCGCGCCGGAACCGATGGGAAACTGCTTGGTATTTTTTATGACTCTCACCTCCCTTATACAATTGATCATAAAAATATCCCTGGCCTTGAAGACCAGGTACCTACTCTTGCTGAACTCTCCAAAGAGGCATTGGATCGCCTTGATCAGAAAGAAAATGGTTTTATTCTTCAGATTGAAGGAGGGCGTGTAGATCATGGTGCTCATGCCAATGATGCTGCTGCGATGATTTACGACCAGATCGCTTTCGATGATGCCGTAAAAGTGGTAATGGACTACACCGAAAACCGGGATGATACACTTGTGATTTTGACAACCGATCACGGTAATGCAAATCCGGGTTTGGGAGCTTACGGTTCGCGTTATGCAGATTCTCCGGTAAGACTCCGCACCCTTCACAACTATCAGCGGAGTTTTGAGTGGGTTTACAACGAACTCGGTTTCCATTGGTCTCACGATGCGGTGGGAAGCGATGTTACTGTAAAGCAGGTGAAAGATTTGCTGGAATTTGCAACCAATACTCAAATTACAGAAGATGAGGCAATCATGGCCTTTCAGGCGTTTAAGGGAGAGTTCAGGGCACCATTCCGTGACCGCCAAGGGCCGCCTGGTGTTTTGTCTGGAATTATGGCCAATTACAACGGTGTCTATTTCATCACCACTACTCACACCTCGGATTATGTGGAAATCGCAGCCTGGGGTCCGGGAAGTGAGCGAATACCAACTTTCGTACGCAATACCGATCTGTTCGATCTGATGGTAGATATGGCAGATGTCAGGGCCTACGCAGAGGGGTAATGCCCGTTTGTGTATCTTGTATTTGTTAGATGGTATTTCAACCAGATAAACAACTCTGTCTGGATTTCCCGTATTTAATCGGTCGGACCGGCAGATCTGGATTATTTTATCGAATAAGAAAAACATCCAAAAAATTCATAATCCTTATTTGATAAATCAGCCTGGCATCCAGAGCTGTCTGGACTGATGGAGGTGTGAATTGGAGGGGGTATTTGTTAGTAAAAAATAAGAGTAGACAATCGCAACTCGTGCCGAATAGCGATCGCACGGGACAGGAACCCGGAAAAACACTGGCTGCTCTTCCAGGTCGCTTGACAATAAACCTCATCTATATACTCACAAAGTTTAAGGTAGATCCTTTTTTGTGAATGGAAAGCGAACCATTCGGGTTTTAGTAACGAAGAACTCAGGAATAACACTACATCAAAAAAGATTACTTTTTATATCTTCAGGAAAAAGGAGCAAACAAAGAAAGCAAGGAGTCTTATGAAATCTACATTCAAGCATGCAGTGGTTGCGCTCGATCATTCGGAAGCAAGCGAACTGATAATTGAAGCTGTTCCACACTTCAAAGAAATAGGAACGAAAAAAATAACTCTTGTAACCGTTGTATCTATTCCGTTTACAGGTGAACGTACCGAGTTTAATACTGAGAAATACAGCAATAAGCTGGAAGAGTTCAAAAAGCAGCTTGAGGAGCAAGATTTTACTGTAGAAACTGATCTGAGGTCGGGCACATATTTCTATCCGCCCACAGAAATTCTCACTTCTGCCGATGAGCACGATGCCGATTTTGTAATTATTGGCAGCCGCGGGCAAAGCAAGGTTCAGGAAATGCTTTTGGGAAGTACTGCAAATGAAGTTCTTCAGCGGTCGAGAATGCCAGTCTTTTTGATAAATATTGAGATGAAACAGGATGAAAATAATCCTGATGAGCGGAAACTTGTCATCAACCGTCCATTAACTAGTGTTTTAGACCATGTTCTTCACGCTACCGATTTTTCCGACACTGCCTATCGCGCTTTTGAAGTGATTAAATCTCTGGATGAAGAAGGAAAAATTAAAAAAATATCCTTTATTCATGTTCAGGGTCACCATGCCATTGCTCTGAAAGACCCGGCAGCATTTGAACAGCTCAGTGAAAAAAGCAGAGAACAGCTTGATGAGATGAGGAATGAACTCTCTGACCATACGCGAAACAACTCAGAAATTATCATAACATTTGGTACTCCCGGAAAAGAAATTGTGAATGCCATCGAAGAAAATGATGTAACCCTTGTGGTTATGGGAAGTCAGGGCAAAGGGTTTGTACATGAATTCTTCCTGGGCGGGGTGAGCTCTCAGGTCACACGCTATTCCAAAATTCCGGTAATGCTGGTTCCGGCAAAACGCGAGGAGTGACGCTTTTTGGCGGTTTAAAGCTGGATTATCGTCTTCCAGGATAATCGTATATAACTAAAAGGAATTACTCCCCGATTAAATAATACGTTGGTGCTTCCGGGCCAACCGGCAGGCCAAGGCCAAATACCCAGAGATAAAACAAAATAATCCACCCGATGAAGAAAAAGATGCTGTAGGGAAGCATCATTGCAATGATGGTTCCGATGCCGAGGTCTTTATCATATTTGTTGGCAAAGGCGAGAATCAGTCCGAAATAACTCATCATCGGGGTAATGATATTTGTGACAGAGTCACCGATTCGGTAGGCGGCCTGAATCACTTCGGGGCTGTAACCAATCAGCATCAGCATCGGTACGAAAATGGGAGCTGTGACGGCCCATTGTGCCGAAGCTGAACCCAGCATAAGATTTACCGAACCGGAGACTAAAATAAATCCGATAAAAATTATCGGCCCGGTCATCCCGATATCCTGCAGAAACTGAGCACCTTTCACGGCAAAAATCTGCCCGAGATTACTCCAGCCGAAATAAGCCACAAACTGTGCAGCAAAAAATACAATTACAATATAGAGGCCTAATGTAGACATCGCACTGGCCATGCCTTTGATTACATCGCGGTCGTCCTTCATGGTTCCCACAAGGCGGCCGTACACAAATCCTGGAATCAGGAAACAGACAAAAATAAAGGTAACAATGCCATTCAGGAACGGGGAGTTGAGCATTTCACCCGTTTCGGGATTTCGCAGGACACCATTTTCGGGAATGATGGTCATTGCCAATACACCAAACATGATGATCACAGAAATGCCGGTCCACTTCAAAGCGTGGAGCTCTTTGGCGCTGAGAGGATCCATCGAAACATCTTCGGAAAGGTCTTCCATTGCCATGCTTTCGTTATACTCACCCAGTTTTGGCTCCACAATACGCAGGGTTACGAAGGTTCCCACACCCGTAATAAAAAAGGTGCTGATAAACATAAAATACCAGTTCACAGCGGCGTGCACGGTATAATCGGGATCGATAAGATTTGCAGCTTCCTGTGTGAGGCCGGCCAGCAACGGATCGATGGTGCCGATGAGAAGGTTGGCACTGTACCCGCCTGAAACACAAGCAAATGCACATGCAAGCCCGGCGAGAGGATGGCGTCCCATCGAATGGAAAATAACGGCAGCCAAAGGAACAAGCACCACATAGCCCATCTCTGAGGCGGTATTCGAAATAACCGCGGCAAAACAGATTGCAATTGTAACCAGGTTTTTCGGATTCAGCACAAAATTGATGATTTTCATCGGGATGGCAGTGATGCCGGATCCGGTTTTGCCATTCGGTTTGATGGAAGCCGCTTTCAGGACAATTCCACGAATACAGGCACTGATTAATCCGGAGTGTTCGGCAACACCCACTCCAAGCAATGCCACGAGCACTACTCCAAGCGGTGCGAAGCTGGTAAAATTTGTAACCATGTTTTCAACGATCATCCGAAGGCCATCACCATTCAAGAGACTCACCGGCTCAATGATGCCGTCGGGTGAACGCCCGGAAGCTCCTTCTGGACGGGGATCAGGAGCTGTCCAGTTCAGCCATTCGGCTACACCACTTAGAAGAACCACGCCGAGGGCAAAAATTGCAAAGAGCGTTACAGGATGGGGAAGCAGGTTCCCGAGCCATTCCACAAAATCGAGAAAACGGGTAAACAGGGTTTTTTTGGAAGGATCGTTTTCCGGGACGTTAGGATCGTCTGTTTTGGGGTATTCACTCATAGTTAATTTTTATTTATCGATTCTGCAAAAAGCCGCCATCTCGGGTTTTTGTAACTTTAAAGTAAGATGAATTCAGATTTCAAATACTCATACGTATCGGACTCCCGGAGATTTCATGAAAAACAAACAACTTAGGAATTTTTAAGAATTCTTCCCACGTTAAAGGTTTCCTGAAATTTGATCCGGTGAGCCTGCATTATCAGGGGTAATACCAAAAACACCCTGTTTTATACTGCGCTTCGAGTGTAAGCGATTCCTCCCGACCTATCGGTACGGGACCGGAATGTAGTGAAATGGATCGTGGTCTTCGTTGTTGTCCCGAAAATGGCTTGACCAAAACCAAATTTCTTGATGAGAGATGCGCATTTGTGGTGCAACCATTAAAAATGGGTTTGAATTCTTATGCCGGCGAAGTGGTTATGTGGTGCAGTTTTATCTCAAAAGCTGGGAGTAGAAAATGCTGGTAAAATCTGATATCATCACCTGCACAAATCGATACAAAGCCATTATTTACATGTTAAGCACAGGTAAAAATCAGCCATAACCGGATGAGTGTTGTATACTTTCAGAGTTTGTCAACCGGATGTTTAAAAGATTAAGCCAACTTTAAATGTTTTTTAAAAGCAGAGCCAACCGAATAGATTTTTTCCCGGATGTGCTTTTTTTCATCTGTTTCGGTAGAAATTACTTTCTGAGGTGGCATGTTCATCAATACACCCAAATCATGTCTCAGAAGTTGTTTGTCAGAAATCATTTTAGTTTTCTCTGAATTAAACATTGTTGACAAACGCTGAATGTAACTGAGATGATTTTCCCCGGGCCTCCAAATTGTAAGGCTGCCATTTGAGGTACTTTGGAGGGGATCAATACGACTGATCTTTACGAGCGGTTCCCAGACTTTTTTATCATACTTTAAGTAAGTAAAACAGAATTTGTAGATATCCTGGTTAGCAAGAATCCCGAATTCGCTGTATTTTTTTTCCCACTGTTCACAAAATCTTTGCCACCTTTCCCAACCTTGATGATAGGTGTCATCTATTCTGTCGGAAGTAAAAACACTTCCTATACTTTCTGCCAGTTCAAGCCTGTGATTTGAGGTTACCAGTTCGAAAAGCCTGGTTTTAACATCATTTATGGAGAATTGAAAATCTGTATTCGTATAAATCTGCCCCACTTCACTATTAAGGCCTTTTATATTGGAATGGATAATCAATTTGATATCCTTAAGTCCCCGGATATACAATTCATTCAGAACAGTTTTCCAGGAAAAAACCGTTTCATTTGTACTATAAAGTAACAGTAGCTCTCTGGTAAAATTTCTTCTGAAAGCAAAAATGCCAAATAGATTTTTGTCCGGGAAGTTTAAAGAAGGCATGCCTCTCAGGGAGTCGACATAAATAATAGGGTAAACCGGATCTAACTGGTTTTTTGAGCAATAAATTAACATCCCGGCCAACAATTTGGTGTTATAAACGCGAAGTACTTACAATTAATTAAAAGTTTAAAATTGACTTACTTCGTTAATAGTTTTCTAAAATTAAATT
>SLGL01000066.1 GCA_007123785.1 Balneolaceae bacterium | reverse complement strand
GAAGGGCCGGCAGGCCCTGAGGGCCCACAGGGGCTTCAGGGTGAACAAGGGCTAACCGGACCCCAGGGTGAACAAGGACCCCAGGGAGATGCAGGGCCCCAGGGAACACCTGGTGCTGATGGAAATGCTAATGTTACTCTGTACATTTTTGACGGTAATAATTTTAACACGACTACGAATGCGATCCGACGTATAATGCTTGATAATGAAGCAGAGCTGATAGATAGCGCCTGGCTCGTTTACCTGAGGTATCCACAACCTGCAAACACAGAATTTCCTTTTATATATTACCATGTGCCAGGTTTTGGATTTGCGGGCAGCAGTGAATATAGGGTAAACCACACCTGGCGGGCAATTTCTCTTGACGCCCAATTTGAGATACGGCGTGCATCCGGGTCGGGAGAGAATTACGACCAGATTAGAATCATTCGGATTGAGTCGAGCGAAACGGTTGAAGAGAATAGTGTTGCAGGCAAATTGGCCTGGCATTCACATATCCCACCCGGCCTCAACGTGGACGATTATGATGAGGTTGTCCATTACTTTAATCTTAATAAAATTGATTAACGGAGTTGCGGAATGCCGGCATGAAGTGTTGCCGGCATTTTTTACTCTCTCACTCTGCTTGGTAATTTCATTCATCTTTATTAACTGATCCTGTAATAAAAAAGAATTGAAAAAAATGATTATTCATTAATTTCTCACTAATAAAACGCACTTACAATTCTAAGGTAAATAATATCAGGAGTTTTACTTTAGTTGTCCGGCACCTGCTTCCTTATTTGTATCGATCGGTTGATGGTACCGGTATAAAACTGGTGTTTTTAGCCGGACGGGGTTCGGTAGCTATAACCAGAACAACATCTGGTTGGGATCATCTGAGTATTTCTGCGGATCATTTACCGGAAGAAGTAGAATACCGTATAATTTTTATCGAAAATACCAGTTTCGAAAAAATGACAGAAGAAGGAATAGATACTGCTGATATGAGTTCTTTGATCGAGTATTTCGACCTCCAATAAAAAATCACTGAATGCAAGATTTACATTATAAAAAATTTCCTTCAATCTATTCGATCTGCATCTAATATAAAGAGTTTCTCTTATTCATGAATACTGTGTACAAAGTCGGCTCATTTCCCTACCTTTGACACTTCTGAAATAAAGAAATTTAAATCGTTTTACTTTTTATATGATCGCACAAAAATCCCGTATTCAGGCATTATTTGAGCAAAAAAAGCCTGATGAAAAAATAATGTCGCTTTTCATCACGGCCGGATATCCTGATCTGGAATCCACAACAGACCTGATTTTGGGTTTCGAAAAAAATGGTGCTGATATCATCGAACTGGGGATGCCATTCAGCGATCCGCTGGCTGATGGCCCCACGATTCAGTATGCCAGCAATGTCGCCATTGAAAATGGTATTACCATGAAAAAGATTTTTGAGATGGTGCGCAATGTGCGAAAATCCTCCCAGATTCCGCTTGTTTTGATGGGATACATCAACCCGATTTTGCGTTATGGTGTAGATGAATTCTGTAAAGATGCAGCCGGCAGCGGCAGCGATGGTCTGATCATTCCGGATGCTCCTCTTGAAGAGGCCTCTATAATTGAGGAAGCGGCCAAACGACACAATCTGGATCTTATTTTTCTTGTGGCTCCAAACTCAACCGATGAAAGAATGAGGCTGGTTGACGAAAGAAGTAATGGTTTTGTTTATTGTGTTTCTGTAACTGGAGTTACCGGTGCCAGACAGGGAGAAGAAGTGGCGCGGTCTGTGGAACGGTTCATCCACCGGGTAAAAACCAATGTAACCAGAAATCCAAAACTTGTTGGTTTTGGCATCAAAAGTCATGAAGATGCCGCCATTATTGCAAAAGAAGTGGACGGATTTATCGTGGGAAGTGCGTTGATTGATACGATTCGAAAAAACTATCCAAATAAAGATTGGAAGCAAAACGTTTTTACTTTTGTGAAACAACTAAAATATGGGAATATTTGAGCGTAAACCATCAAAGAAATTTTTTTATGAAAAACCTGTATCTGATTTTACCCGTTTTTGGCCTATTCCTTTTAAGTGCTTGTGATGGCGATTACCGGCCAATGTCTGTGGGAGGAATTGATGAAGTAATTGTCGTTATGGATTCTACACTATGGGAAAGTGAAACAGCCATGGCTATTGAAGAAACCTTTGGCAAACCTATTCCCACACTTCCAAGTTACGAACCTACATACAGGCTGGTATATCGTGATTTTAGCACAAATGCTCAGCTCGATGATTTGAGACAATATAAAAACATTATTTTTGCCTCACCGATTGATGACGAGACCAATGTTGCTAATCTTATCCGGGCCATTTTAAGTGAAGATGTGGAAAACAGGGTTCGAAGCGGAGACAGTTTTGCTTTTCCTATGGAAGATCGTTGGGTAAGAGATCAGTGGGTATTATTGCTGACCTCTACAACTGATGAAGAACTTGCAGAAAAGGTTCTGAATTCCGAACAATCGCTTGTAGGTCACCTCAAGGAGAGAGAGTTTGAGCGCCGCAAGCGTGAAGTTTACCGGCGTGGCGAACAGTTTGCTATTAATGACTCTCTCTGGGAAAATTACGGATGGAAAGTCCGAATGCAACATGATTATATGTGGACTGTAAAGGAAGATAATGCCGCTGTATTCCGCCGATACCTGCCAGATAACGACCGATGGATTATGGCCTGGTGGAAAGATGATGTAAAGGATATTGATTTTATTGACGAAAACTGGATAAATGCTACCAGGGATTCATTGCTGCAGCATTATATCCAGGGAGAAAGGCAAGGTTCATACGTAACTACAGAGTATAGAAGCCCAAGACAGGTTATTACCCGGGAGATAGAGCGAAATGACAGAATTGTTGGCTTTGAAACACTCGGAACCTGGCGGATGACAAACGATTTTATGGGTGGTCCGTTTGTCCATTTCACTTACTACGACCCGGAAACTGAAAGGCTTTTTATGATTGAATATGGACAGTTTGCCCCGAGTGTGACCAAGCGCCGCTTTGTGCGGCAATTCCGTGCCATGGGGCGCACATTTGAGTCGGATTCAACGTGGACACGAGAGGAAAATCAGATTACTGACCTGATTCAGAGATAGTTCATAAAAATAAATCCAGCCGGCAATTCGACATCCAATCTAGTGTCGTGTCAACGATCAATGGACGGGAAAACCCGCAATGTTTTTGCTCGATTTCGAAAATGGTGGCGGAAACGTACCTGAGTACGTTGAGCAAACCATTTTTGGGACAACGCAGCTCACGGTTAAATTTCGCAGCGTTTGACAGGGTGTTTTTTAAAAAAAGTTTATATTGAATT
>SLGL01000489.1 GCA_007123785.1 Balneolaceae bacterium | reverse complement strand
GTTCTGAATATTATTTCGGAGGCGGAAGAGTCGGGGCAGATTTCCAGGGAAGAGGCTTTGCTTCAAAAAATGTATGCCGGTTTCAGGCCCGATAGAGTGGATTCTCGTTTCAGGGGTGATGAAGATCATCCGATTAAATGCATGGCTTCAGTTCTGAATGAGTATTACAGGGCAAAAGATGAGATGAATTCCGCGGTGACAGCTGAAATTGAAGAGCTGATTAACCCGCCGCGATCTTCCACGGCCGAAAGTTATCTGGCACCTTCAGGCAATTTCATTTTTTACTATGAAACGGAAGGGATTCACGCAGTTCCTCCAGATGACCTGAACCAGAGCGGTGTACCCGACTATGTAGAGCGGGCGGCTTTTGCAGCAGATTCGACCTATCGATATATGATCGAAAAAAAGGAATTTCAGAATTTTGTTCGCGATGAACCGTATGAAATTTCATTCCGGAATATGGGTCCGTACGGAACCACGACGATGACAGGTTCAACAAGCCGAATAGCTATTCACAACAATTTTGAGGGATTCCCGCCTAATACACATCCCGAGGGCAATCAGATTGGTTCTCTCTATGTTACCATCGCTCATGAAATGAAGCATGCAAGCCAGGTCGCAACCAACCGCTGGAGAGGAGATGCCGGCAGCTTTGACTGGATTGAAATGGATGCCACATTCATGGAAGAGGTAATTTTCCCCGATGCGAACGATTATTACAACTACATTATGCACTGGATGCCGGATGCAAATCGATGGGACCAGCAGGAGGGACATACCAGCTCTATTTTCCGCAATCCGAGTGTAGCGACCCCGCGGGCCTATTCCCATATTACCTGGATGCTCTATTTTTATGAAAAATATGGTCTGGACTTTTGGGCGGATGTATGGCATGAAATACGGATTGATTATCTTTCAGCGTCATCAGACAGGTCGTTTATATCATTTTTGGGAGCGATGGAAATTGTTCTGAACCGAAAAGGGCGTTCTCTCCCGCATGAACATATCAACAACCATTTGTGGCACATGGCTGTGGGGCCGGTCTACTCATCACCGGGGTTTGGATTTCGTGATCGATTTAATTATCCCACACCGATGTTTGGGCAGTCATTCGTGCCGATAACAGACCAGTTGAACAATCTTTTTCTCTCATCCTATGCGGCTGCGTATGTGGATGTGAAAATTTCAAATGCCACTATTGGTCAGCCTTTAATCACTGTAGAGGCTACCGAGGATGGGATCGGAGTCGGGGCGGTTGCCTACCTTAGGGACGGAAGCATCGAAACGCAGTTTATGGTTGATCCGGGTTCCAGCAGGCAAACTATTCAGACCACCTGGTCATGGGCCAAACTGAGAGACCTGAAGGTAGCTGTGGTGAATACCAATCGTGAAAGCAGCACACGCTACACACTCACTATTGACTCCGAAGTTCCCGATGAAGACACCATTTCGCAAAATTATCCGAATCCGTTCAATCCAACTACACAAATTGAGTTCTCCCTTAGTGAAACGAGAGATGTTAGAATTGAGGTGTACGACCGCATCGGCCGGAGAGTGAATACTCTTGTAAATGACCGGATGGACCGAGGATTTCATACCATTACGTTCGACGGAACCGGGCTCGCATCGGGCCTCTATTTTTACCGGCTGGTTACCGATCAGAGAGTGGAGGCGAGAAAAATGCTGCTGATTAAGTAATTTTGGTTCCCCTGGAAATTTTTTGGGTAACAGGGTATGAAGTTTTGAGATGGTGATCAGGAAAGCAATCAGCTCTCAGCTATCGGCTGTCAGCCTGATTTTTTATGTACTTCTATGCGGGTTAGTTCTTTACTCATTCCGGATTTCCGCTGAATTTACTGCTCACCGTTCTTCTCAGAAAGCCCGATATTTTTGTATTTTCCTGACAAATAACCGGATAAACTAAATGGGAGCAGATCATGTATCACTTTTTCAGTACTATCATTCCGTCCGCAATCGTCCTTCTGGCTGCCGCATACACCGATCCCCCTGTCCCGCTGTTTGAAGCTCAGACGATTGATGATCAGGTTTCCATCGGATACGGGCTGGCTATCGGTGATGTGAACGGCAATGGACGGCCAGACATTCTTCTTGCCGATAAAGATGAAATTGTATGGTACCGGAACGGTGACTGGCAGCGGTTTGTGATTGCAAAAAATCTGACGGTATATGATAATGTGTGTATTGCTGCCCGCGATATCACGGGCGACGGGCAGGTTGAAGTGGCGATTGGTGCACAGTGGAACCCGGGGGAAACCAGCGATACGGAAGAGTCCGGTTCTGTTCACTACCTGATTCGCCCTGATGATCCCACAGGGCTCTGGGATGTTGTTACCTTGCCGCACGAACCTACGGTCCATCGGATGAGATGGGTTCAAATGGCAGAAGGCCGGTATTCCCTGGTTGTGGTACCGCTGCACGGACGCGGGAATGTCGACGGAGAAGGAGACGGTGTGCGTATTCTCGCCTATATTCCACCTGAAAACCCGCACGGTTCCTGGGAGACAATTCTTCTCGATGACAGTCTGAACATGACACACAATTTTGATGTGGTTCCTAAGGAAGGTGATTCTGCGGAGAGAATTTATATCGGCGGACGACAGGGTGTGAATGAAATTTCACCCTACGGCGGAGAATGGAGAGAAAATGGGGCGGAACGCCTACGTGGCATCGATCGCGGCATTGGTGAAATTCGATACGGCCGGCTTGGCAGCGTGGATTTTCTGACAACGATCGAACCGATGCATGGCAATGAGGTGGCCGTATATCTGCTGGGTGATCGGCCGGAACGATATCTTCTGGACGATGGCCTTAATCAGGGGCACGCACTGGCAGCATCCGATCTGCTCGGGCTTGGGAGAGACCAGGTGGTTGCCGGATGGCGCAGCCGTGATGTTGAAGGAAAAGTGGGAATCAAGCTGTATGTGCCCACCAATGAAACCGGCACTCACTGGGAAGAGCACCTGATTGATGACAATACAATGGCTGCTGAAGACCTGGTCGTGGCCGATTTGAACGGAAACGGGCGCCCCGATATCATCGCTGCCGGACGCGCCACAAATAATCTTATCATTTACTGGAACAGATCCGAGTAAAACAGCCGTGACAGATTTCTTTGTGCTGCTTGGGGGCAGTTATAAGGAGATTTTTCGATGCGTTCGCTCCGCTCACTTACTCGGGATGACAAGGCGTTATTTAATAAAAGGCGGCGCATCAGGGCCGGAGGTTGATAAAGGGGCTTCTCTGCCACGCCGCCTTGGTTACTACCCACTGCTCCCTGTCATCCCGACCGAGCGATAGCGAGTGGAGGGATCTCCTTTTTTCGATCACGAGTTGGTT
>SLGL01000027.1 GCA_007123785.1 Balneolaceae bacterium | reverse complement strand
TTTATCATTACCTTACAAGGTGTTATTTTGAGATCATAAAGGCCTGATACATAAAAAATTATTAAAGGAGATGTAATGGACGAAAATATTATAAATGACTTGAATGAAGAGCTTGAAAATGTGATTGAAGAAGGCCATTCTATGCTGAAAGATGCTGAGCTGCAGGAAAAATTTGAAGAAATAAAAACTGAAGCTGAACTTTTGATTCGTAAATATCCAATTGGAAGTGTTGTAGTGGGTGTTACTGCAGGTTTTCTTGTTGGCAGAATTTTTAAATAAGCCAGAATGGCAATGGAAGAAGAGGGAAAAGAAACCGACAATTCTAAAAAACTCAGGCAGGAAATCCGGGAATATATTGAAAAACGGATAGAGTTTGTTTCTATTAATTTATCGGAACAGCTTTCACTGATGATAGCCCATTCTTTTCAGCGACTCATTGGAGTATTGTTGCTGGCAATGGCATCTTTCTTTATCTGGTTTGCCTTTGGTTTTTATCTGAGCGGACTGGTTGACAGTCAAAGTGCAGGATTTGCTATTGCCTCTCTGCCTCTTTTTCTTCTCGGGTTCATCTTCTTCAATAAAAAATCAAAACGGATGACCGAACGAATACAAGCCGAATTAATCGGAAAAGTTATTCAAAACTTTGACTCTCGAAATGGACAGCAAGACCAGGAAAACGACGCAGACAAGCCTGAATCAAACAAATAAATTGACCATGGCAGATATCAGGTTGCGAAAAAAGAAACTGAAAGATGATCTCGATTTACTCGAGAACAGTTTTGAAAACCGTATTACCAACATCAGAAAAAATATTTTAGGTGTTTTTCAGCCTGTGGATTATATCAAAAAAAATCCTTTTAAATCTCTGGGAACCGCAGTTATTCTCGGAATTACTTTAGGTGTTACAGGCCGTAAAAAAGGAGAAAATACAGAAGGGGGAGTAAGTGACTCAACTAAACTGATTTTCAGTACCCTGCTCCTGGACGAAATAAAACGAATTGCCGCACGGAGGGCTGCTTCCTACATCTCTGATCTTATTGATCAAAATCTCACATCAAAAAACGAGGAAAGATAAAAGAGAGATCGCGTCTTTTTTTCTCGATAACTATACTGTGTACTTTTTTCAGGTTGTATTCCTATTCAAACGAAACCTGTATTTGCACGTCTAATCGGGGCCGGTGTCACACAATTTTGTTAAAAAAAGTTTTTCAATAGAAAAAACGATAATTTTTTGTGAAACTCTGGTTACACTTCTACGTGTAAAAATCATATAAACAAACCCCATCAACTGATAGAATGCATAAATTACTATTACTAATCTGCTTTTTGGCGATTCCACTCTTTGCAAATGCTCAGGAACGTACACTAACAATTGAAGAGGCTATGAATATAGCTCTCGAAAATAATTACCAAATTAAACAAGCTGAAAATAACAGAGGCCTGGCGGACACTCAGGTCCGCAGTGCCAAAGCTGATTTTCTGCCAAACTTAAATGCCAGTTTTAATGGTAACCGTACAGTGGGTAGACAATTTGTTGAGGAAGATGCTTCTTTTGATGACAGAACCACCTATGGATTCAGCGGAAGCCTTAGCACGAATGTTACCGTATTCGATGGATTTACAAATATTGCAAATCTTCGCAGGGCAGAAGCAGAAAGAGCCTCAGATGAACTATTCCTTCAGCGACTTCGTGAAAATATCATGTTCGAAACGGCCAGTCGTTTTTTACAGGTTGTTCTTAATCAGGAACTCCTGAAAATATCACAGTCTACACTCGAAGCTTCGGAAAGCCAGCTAGAACAAATTAGTGCGCAGGTTGAAGTAGGGGCCTTGCCTATGATCAATCTGTATAACCAGGAAGCAACTGTTGCATCGGACGAACTTTCTGTTATCCAGAATGAGAACGCTTTGGAAGTGAGTAAAGCCCAGCTGATTCGCATTATGCAGGATGAAACTATCACAGAAGTTATTCCGGAAATGCCATCTGTGGAAGATCTCTCTCTGGTTCCTGTAGATTTAAATTTGCAAGAACTGATTGAAGCAGCCCTTGAAATACGAAGTGACCTGCGGGCCCAGGAGTACGATATCGAAAGCAACCGCCAAACCCACAAAATTGCAAGAGCCCAATACTTACCTACGATCACTGCAGGTGCCGGATTCAGTTCCAGATACAGTGACCAGATTTCTTTTATGGGTGACCCTGTACCTTTCAGTGATCAGTTTTTTGATCAGAATATCAGTCGAAACATTGGATTTAGTATTTCCATACCAATATTTAACCGCTGGAATACACGAACTTCAATAGAAAATGCAAGTGTACAACTCAGAAACAGCGAGCTTGATATGGACAATATACGTTTTCAGGTATCTGAAGAAGTCAGGCAGGCATACAATGACTATCATTCCATTGCACAAGAACTTGAATCCTCAGAAAAAGCATTGATCGCGGCTCAACGAGCTTATGACACCGAACAGCAACGCTTTGAAGTGGGTGCTACAACCCTTATTGAATTAAACCAGGCAAATGCCAATTTCGTACAAGCGCAATCGAATAGAATTCAGGCTGTTTACAGTTTTGTGTTCCAGGAGCGATTACTTGATTACTATCTCGGACAGCTTGGTCAGAACTTAGAGTAACTAAAAATACCCTGAAGGCATGGCAAAAGAAAAATCAGCAATTAAAAAACTGCTAAAAATTCTTGGCATTTTGGTCGCAGTTATTATCGTAGCCGGAGTGGTGGCCAAAACCGCCGGTTGGCTCGATGGTGGCCCTGCCGAGAAAGAAGTAGAGACCGAACTTGCCGAACTGCGAACCATTACTCAGATTGTTTCTGCATCAGGGAGAATACAGCCCGAAGTGGAGGTGACAATCCGCCCGGATGTATCGGGAGAGATTATTGAGCTGAATGTGAAAGAGGGAGATTTTGTTCGCGAGGGAGAGTTGTTGCTGAGAATCAAACCGGATATTTATGAAGCCCGGATTGATGAATTAAATGCCATGCTTTTAACCCAGCAGTCTCGTATGGAACAGGCGCGTGCCAATAAGCTTCAAGCGGAGGTCGAGTACCTGAAAAATCAACATTTGTATGAACGTGAGTTGATTTCTGACCTTGAGTACAGGCAGTCATTGAATAAATACGAATCGGAGAAAGCCAATTTCAGAGCCGCAGAATATCAAATCGAAAGTGCCCGGGCCCAGCTCAGAAGAGCAGAAGAGGAGCTCCAGAAGACGGTGATCCGATCACCAAAAAACGGTACAATCAGCCGCCTCGATGTTGAGCGGGGAGAGAGAGTTTTGGGACAGGCACAGACAGCAGGAACTGAAATGATGCGAATCGCCCGGATGGAACAAATGGA
>SLGL01000358.1 GCA_007123785.1 Balneolaceae bacterium | reverse complement strand
TATATCAATGGTTTACAGACTGCAAACTTTATTATGGATTGCCGTTTTGTGTGCAAAATGAATAATTCATGATAAAGTCTGGATATTAGGTATTTAGTGCATCAAATGCTCTGTTTTAGAGGGCAGCACTATTTTGATCTGATAACGATTATTCTGATCTTTACAGGTAATTTAGTTCTCAAAATAATTGACTAAAAATCACAAAAAAAGAAGAGTATTAACATGGCAAAGGTAGAAGTTTTGATGCCCCAGATGGGCGAATCGGTAATGGAGGGGACAGTGATTGAGTGGGCAAAAAAAGTGGGTGATAAAGTAGAGGTGGACGAAACTCTGCTTGAAATTGCCACCGATAAAGTAGATACCGAGGTGCCATCACCAGAGGCCGGTGTATTGATTGAAATTTTGGTTAAGGAGGATGAAACTGTGGAAGTAGGACAACCGATTGCCGTGATTGATACCGAGGGAGATGCATCCTCGGTAACCGATAACTCATCGTCCGGTGAGAAAAAAGAGAAAGATTCTGCCGAAACTGAAGGTGAAGATTCGGAGGAAAAAGTCAAGGATGCCGAACCTGCTGCCAAAACAAGTTCAGATGGCCAGCGCGATGATGAAGGTAAGCGTATTGAAGTAGTGATGCCCCAGATGGGCGAATCAGTAATGGAAGGTACGGTAATTGAATGGGCCAAAAAGGTGGGTGATAAAGTAGAGGTTGACGAAACTCTGCTCGAAATTGCTACTGACAAAGTGGATACCGAAGTGCCATCGCCAGAGGCAGGCACCCTGATAGAAATTCTTGTAGAAGAAGGGGATACTGTGGAAGTCGGGCAAACTATCGCCATCATTGCCACCGGAAAAGCTGCAAATGCCTCATCTAAAGAGAAACCATCCTCTTCCAAAGAAACTGCTGCATCAGAGAACGGTTCTCCTAAAAAAGAGGAGGCTGAAACAGTGGCAGCCGGATCGGAGCCGCAGCGGGAGGGTTCAGACGGACGCTTCTATTCTCCGCTTGTTCGTTCTATTGCCAAGGAAGAGGGAATCAGCATGGAAGAACTTGAAACGATTGAAGGCAGCGGAAAAGGTGGGCGGGTTTCCAAGAGTGACATCATGGCTTATCTGGAAGACAAAAAAGCCGGTAAAGTGAAACCTCCTGCTGAGCAGAAAGCAAGAGAGTCAGAAAAATCGGCTGCCGATGCAACCTCATCTGTTACAGGCGAAAAAGGAAAAATTTCTGCCGGTGAACTGAATCTATCGCGTCCGCATGAAAACGTGGAGATTGTAAAAATGGACCGCATGCGCAAGATGATTGCCGAACACATGGTCCGGTCTAAGCAGACATCAGCTCATGTAACCACCTTCAGTGATGTGGATGTGAGCAACATTGTAAGATGGCGGGAAGCCAATAAAAGCAAATTTTACGAACATACTGGTATAAAACTTACCTACACTCCAATTTTTATTGAAGCGTTTATTCAGGCAATCGGTGAATTTCCACTGATTAACAGTTCAGTGGATGGTGATGAAATTCACCTGAAGAAAGATATCAATTTTGGTATTGCCGTGGCATTAGGAGAAGGCGGTAAAGGAGGTTTAATCGTGCCCGTCATCAAGCAAGCACAGGATAAAAACCTGGCAGGACTTGCAAAATCGGTAAATGACCTTGCAATTAAGGCGCGAGACAAAGATCTCAGCCCTGACGATTTAGTAGGCGGAACCATCACCCTTACCAATTATGGAAGTGTGGGAAATCTGATGGGAACCCCAATCATCAATCAGCCGCAGGTAGCTATATTTGGAACCGGAGTCATTGAGAAACGTCCTGTTGTTATTGAAACGGAGCAGGGAGATGTGATCGGTATCCGACACAAAATGTATCTCTCCATGAGTTATGATCATCGAGTTATTGATGGGGCACACGGGGGAGCGTTTATGAGCAGGGTAAAACAACTACTCGAAGATTTTGATCCGAAAAGGGCAATTTGAATGTGTTGAGCCAGGGAAAAGCGGTAGAGTAAATCTGACGCTTTTCTTTTTTTCGGAATACCGGAAAAAGGGCATGTCAATAAAACTACCAGCATGGATATTTGCAAAACGATTGATGAAACAAGGGAAACGATCCGCAAACTAAAAACCGAAGGTAAACGCATTGCTCTGGTGCCAACTATGGGGGCTCTTCATCCGGGCCATCTTTCTCTTATTCGCCTTGGCCGGCGCTATGCAGACCATGTTGTCGTGTCAATTTTTGTCAACCCTGCTCAGTTTGGTCCTAACGAAGATTTTGACACCTATCCCCGGGAATTGGAAGAAGACATTAAGAAGTGCCGGAAAGCAGAGGTTTCTCTTGTATTCGCACCTGATAAAGATGAAATTTATGACGATGAATCTTTCTTTACAATTCGCATCAACCGGATGAATGAGCAGATGTGCGGAGCCAGCCGCCCGGGCTTTTTTGAAGGTGTGATGCTGATTGTAAACAAGCTTTTTAACATTATCACGCCAGATGTAGCCGTTTTTGGTCAGAAAGATATTCAGCAGTTCCAGATGATCAGCCGTATGATCGAAGAGTTTAATCACGATATTGAGCTGGTAATGGGATCGATTCATCGTGCCAATGACGGATTGGCACTTAGTAGTCGTAATGCATATCTGAGTTCAGAGGAGAGAACAACCGCTCCGGGATTATATCGTGCTCTGCAATATATCGAAAAACAGATCAAAAGCGGGGTACATAAAACTACACTGTTAATCGATCATCAAAAAAGTGAACTGGAGGCAAAAGGTTTCAAAATTGATTATATTAATTTGTTTTCTCTTAAAACACTGCAACTTGCAGGTACGTTACAACATAACCAGAAATATATACTGGCCGGTGCTGTATGGCTTGGAAAAACCCGGCTGATTGATAATATTCTGATCGAATTATAAGTAAGCTTTTGAGCCATGAAATTAACGATGTTTAAATCGAAACTACATCAAATGAAGGTCACCGAGGCTAATCTGATGTATGAAGGAAGTATCACAATAGATGAGGAGCTCCTGGAAATAGCCAACATTCTGCCTTACGAAAAAGTAGCGGTTGTGAATATTACCAATGGTTCCCGACTTGAAACCTACACCATTCCCGGAGAGAGGGGAAGCCGGATTTGCTGCATGAACGGAGCCGCTGCGCGGTTAACACAGATTGATGACCGAATTATTGTGATTGCCTATGCTCTTTTAGAATCCGAAGAAGCCAAAAAGCATAAGCCCACTGTGGTGATTGTGGACGAAAAAAACGATCCAAAACAAATACTTGAACAGAGCGTGGAAGGTCAAAGCTATAGCCTTAAAAATGGCCTTTCAGATAGATCTGATTAAATACCTGCTGCTAACTTTTTAAAGCTTGTGTATCCCGCACAGGCTTTTTTTGTTTTCTTAAT
>SLGL01000302.1 GCA_007123785.1 Balneolaceae bacterium | reverse complement strand
TGAACCTGGGCATCAATTGCGAGCACTTGCTGCCTGTAAACATTGGAAATACGCCGGAGAACTTCGGTGTCAATTTCAGGGCTTGTTCGCGGTTGTTCAACGAGCTGAAGTTCATCGCGAGAATCGGTTAACGGGTTGGAGTAGGGAAGCAATTTGGGGGGCAAGTCCACTTCTGCCGGTTTTGGTTGATTTTGCTGAGCAAGAGCTGATGTTCCAATCAAGCAAAATGAGAGAAGAAGCAGTAATAGTTTCATGGATAAGCGTATTATGAAATAATAGATTGATTTAGTTTACTGTTTTCAAATGGCTGATGGTAATCATAAAGTTTAAACTGAATTTTTCACTAAAGTAACTTCTTAGAGATTAAAGCAGGTTACAAATAACACCACACAAAATACAAATTTCACGCTGTTTTTAAACTTTATGATTTGTAGTCCATCGCTGCACAATCGGCCATCTTCGTCCAATCCCAAAAGATTTGGAACTGAGTTTCAGGATAGGTGCCGCCTGGTACCGTTTGAATTCATTATAATCAACCAAACGAAGTACTTTCATTACTACATCAGGTTGATAGCCTGCCGAGACAATTTGTTTCGGATCCTCTTGAAGTTCAATATAACGATAAAGAATGTTATCCAACACCTCATATTCAGGAAGGCTGTCGCTGTCTTTCTGGTCTGGACGGAGCTCGGCACTGGGTGCCTTTGTTATGATTGTTTCCGGTAGAATCTCTTTACCGTAATAGGTTTCGTTGAGCCATCTTGCCAAGTCATACACCTCGGTTTTATACAAATCGCCGATAATACCCAGCGCCCCGTTCATGTCGCCGTAGAGAGTGGCGTAACCTACCGCATACTCCGATTTATTACCGGTTGGCAGCAGAAAATGACCAAATTTGTTGGCATATGCCATTAGCAGGGTGCCGCGGATCCGGCTTTGCAGATTTTCCTCGGCTACACCAAAACCGGTTCCTTTAAAAACCGGATTAAGCGTTTCTTCAAAAGTGTCAAAAATGGATTGAATGGGCAGCTCTAACAGCTCAATTCCCAGATTTTTGGCAAGTTTCTGTGAATCGGTTACGCTGCCTTTGCTGGAAAACTTGCCGGGCATGGTGATCGCCTTTACATTCTCCGCTCCAAGAGTTTCGGCGGCAATTACACAAACAATGGCTGAGTCAATACCACCGCTGAGGCCAAGTATGACTTTATTTGTGATGCCGGTTTTCTCCAGGTAATCTTTCAGGCCGGATTGAATCGCCTTAAACTGGCGCTCGGACCCTTTGGCAGGGAAGGGGTAAAGGCTGCCGTCTTTCGCTGGTTTGAGGTCTCCAGTCTCGGGTTGAAAAATAACATCTGTGCGAGCCGGCCCGAAAGGTTCGGTGTTCGCAATCACTTCAGCCCCGGCCGAGACCGCCATCGAATCTCCGTCAAACAGTATGTCAGTGTGTGCACCTGCCTGATTGCTGTACAAAACAGGCAGTTTCAGCTTTCTGGCGTGATTAAGAAGCATCTCCATACGGTTTTCATGCTTCGATTTTGTATATGGAGATGCAGAAATATTAATAATTAGATCTGCACCTTTCTCGCTCAAAATCCTGGCCGGATCGGTTTGATAGGTGTGATACTGCACTTCGTTTTGATTGTACCAGATATCCTCGCAGATGGTTACGCCAAGTTTTACACCGTCCAGTTCGAGGCAGGAAAATTCTTTATTCGGTTCAAAGTAGCGAAAATCATCAAATACATCGTAAGTTGGCAGAAGAGTTTTATGAGTCGTTGCCACAAGTTTTCCTTGTTTGGCAAGAAGTGCGGAGTTGAACATTTTCCTGCCAGGGCCGCTCTCGTTGGGGGTGATGGTACCAAAAAGAAGGGCGGTTTTTCGAGTTTGGCTGATTATTTTTTGATTGGAATCGTAACAAACATCGCGGAAAAAGCTGTTTTCCAACAGGTCCAGCGGGGGATATCCGGTAACGACCATTTCGGGGAGTATGAGGAGGTCGATCTGTGCGGATTCAGCCCGGCGGAGCGCGTCTGAAATCAGATCACGATTCCCGGCGATATCACCTATAGTGGGGTTTAACTGCTCAATTCGAATCTTCATACTTACTTATTGTTGATAAACGTTATTCCCCGCAAGCCAGGTTTCCAGTACTTCGATCTGCCAGATTTCGGAATCGGGGACTTCAAAAAAGTCTCGGTCAATCAGTATAAAGTCAGCCTGTTTTCCGGGCTCCAGGGTCCCGGTCAAATCTTCCTGATGGGCTGAGAAAGCTGCATCGAGGGTGAAGGCCCGAAACGCTTCAGTCCGGCTCATTCGCTCTTCGCTATACCATCCTTCGGGAGGCATACCGTCATGATCCTGACGGGTAACGGCTGAGTAGAGGCCATAGAACGGGTTTACATCTTCCACCGGAAAATCAGAGCCCCCGGCAATTACTGTGCCCTGTTCCAAAAATTTTCGCCATGCATACGCTCCGGGAATCCGTTCGGAACCTACTCGGTCTTCGGCCATATTCATATCACTGGTGGCGTGAGTGGGCTGCATCGAGGCGATAATGTCTAACTCTGCAAAGCGAGGTATATCGTTTAGTGCTACCACCTGTGCGTGTTCAATCCGGTGCCGAAGTTTCTGCTGGTTGTCAAGTTCATCATTAATAAATTCGAAAGCATCGAGCACCTGCCGGTTTGCAGCATCTCCAATGGAATGAATATTCATTTGAAATCCCGCGGAGGCTCCTTTTAAAAGCATCTGGTTTAATTCTTCCTGAGAGTGAAAAAGCAGGCCTTTGTTCCCCGGGTCATCGTGATAATCTTCGAGCAGAGCGGCACCTCTGCTTCCAAGGGCTCCATCAGCCGATATTTTTACACTGCGAAGGGAGAGGAGGTTATCTGCATAGCTGTAGACAGGGCCATCGGCAGACATTTTATCAAACGTGTCTCCGGTTCCGGCAATCATGGCATAAATACGGGTTGTGAGATTCCCTTCATCGGCAAACCTCTTATAGAGTGCCCATTCGTAACTGTTGGTGCTGGCATCATGCACTGATGTGATGCCGTATCGAGCCATTTTTTCAAGAGCGAGTTCCAGGGCATGCTCATAATCCTCATCGGATCGTTCGGGAATCACTTCGCGGAGGTACTGCATGGTGGCATCTACGAATATACCGGTTGCTTCTCCGTCATCATCCCGTAATATAACACCGCCCTGCAGATCTGGAGTGTCACGATTGATGCCGGCCATCTCCATTGCAAGGGTGTTGACCCAGGCGGCGTGGCCATCAACCCTGGTGAGGTACACAGGACGGCCGAACAACACACGGTCGAGATCTTCGGCCGTGGGGAATTCATTCTCTTCCCAGATCACCTGATTCCATCCCCGGCCGGTGATCCATTCACGGCCGGGATTTTCTTCGGCAAATTGCCGCACGGTTTCA
>SLGL01000021.1 GCA_007123785.1 Balneolaceae bacterium | reverse complement strand
GCTGGTTTACAAATAGCGGCAATATCCAGGCCATCAATTTGGGTTGTTCGTGCCGGCAAAAACGATTGCTGAACTTGACGGGCAATTTGCAATTCCTGTTTGATGCGGTCTTCCCCGGCCAGTTCATGGATATATTCAGGAACAAATTCCGGAAGTTCGTTTACAGATTTTCCCCGGTAGATATTGTAGCCGCCGTAAATAAATCCTGCCGCTGTGAGTGCAAAAAATGTGTAGAATGTCAACGCATCGGGCGACTGATTAATCAGCCATCCGCTGGATGTGGAAACAAACGTGATAAAAACAAAGAAAGAGATAAATGTGGTTAAAAAATCCTCACGATAATAGATCCAGCCAGCACAAATCCCGATTACCCCTGCCGAAAGAAGTTCCGTTGCAGTAGCACCTACTTCAAAAGTTATCGGGTACACCAGGCTGAACAGAATACCCGGTGTCAGTACCATTAAAACAGGTGATTTGAAAGTAGAACGAATCTGTCCTACAATAATCAGGAAAAAAATCTGAGTGATGAGAAAGCAAATTGCCAAATTTCCGATAATTTCATTCAGATAAGGCAGATAGGAAGAATTTGCCTTGAAAAGTGACGATTCCAGACTGATAAAGGTTCCCGGGACCAGCCAGAGTGTAATACACCAAAGCACAGCGATAATGAATCCGTAGGAAATACCACGAACAAGGTTCAGCCCAACAGGAATATTATTGAAATGGCCAACTCTGAGCAGATCAACCGTTCGCAGTTTTTCGCTCCAGTTCTGGCGCGTGACGGAATCGGAAATAGCTGTTACGGCAAAATATCCCAGCGATGTAATGGCAGCAAAAAAGCCAACTGGTATCATCATCCGTAAAAAAAATGGCAGATTGATTGTGCCAAATGAATTGATGTGTGAATAGAGCTGCTCCAGAATCAACAAAAATGGAAAAATGAGTCCGGCAAGAACGGCAATCAGTATGGCCCCCTTCATATCGATCAGCCGCATTCTGAATCGCAAAAAAAGCAGTACTACAATCCAGAAAATTCCGAAGAGAACCAGTACCCCCCGTACACCTGACTTGATTACATTGAAATTAATATCAAAATCGTACACGTTCGGATGACTGTAGTCCATCGCAAGTAAACTTCCCGTCGGAAGAACGGTAATATAAACGTTGGCTGACTGACGGAGTTCATCACTTTCATAGCCGAATGTTATCCTGGCGGCCTCAATATCATTATCAAGAGAAACAAGTTCGGTTGATGTGACTGATAAACGGGCCTCAGGCCAGCCCGACTGTTCGAGATAATAGTCTGCCATCCGTTCAGCAACGCTTTTACCGAAAACAAGAGGCTCCTGCCCGGTTACATCATCACGATCGTACTGATTCTCTGCAGTACCTGAAAAATGAAACCTAAAACGGTTAAATTGAGTACTGTCGCTGATATCGGTTAACGGTAATGAATCCATCCGAAGAGCGTGAGACAGAACACTTTCTTCAATTCGTTTTGCCGGTAAAATATTGTTGGTATTGCGAAAAGCGATAAGATGCCCCCCTTCCGACAACAGGACATCTATTGTAACGGCTGGATCTTCTTCAAAACCAAAAGCAGAAACCGGCCGGACAGATTCCATTTTAAACCTCGATTCCCAATAAAAAACAGGGTAAAGTGATTTGTGAAGCGGATTCGAATAAAATTCATGGAAATGAGTCTGTTTTTGGAGTGAATCGAGCAGAGAGCTGTGAGCAGCAAACCGGGTAACCGGACTCACATCAGACTGGAAACCAAAACGATCGGTAATTTCGAGAGCACGTGCTTCAGACGCAGTTTTTCCATAACTATTGTCTGCGGCAGACAACGGGTTTAAATCGGAGTAGAGCCAGTAAAACAGAAAAGCCGCTACCACCCCGATAATAACAATAACCAGGTCTTCTTTAGCTGTGTCGCTTCCGGGAATCAAAATATGAAGGTCGTTGATTTTTCATTCGCCACCATGCTGAATTAAATAGGATAACGTTATTATTTATTCCCAACATAGATATTTAAATTTACAGCGAAAAAGAAAAACTTTTGTTTCAAAAAAATCTCTTCATAAATGTTTTTTCCTGATGTGTCTGATTACTTTTGCCTATAAAACTCATCCCGATTATCCATTTGTACTTGCCGCGAACAGGGACGAATTCCACAAAAGGCCTGCAAAACCGGTCCATCTCTGGGATTCTGAACCGCCTATTATTGCCGGAAAAGACCTGAAAGCTGGCGGTACCTGGATGGGACTGAACGCAAAAGGCCACATTGCTGCACTCACCAACTATCGGAAATTAAGCGAATTTAAGGAAAATGCACCGAGCCGTGGTGAAATTGTGACTCGCTTTTTACAATCTTACGATAATATTTCAGCGATTCTTGAGCAGATTCGTCAGACCGCAGACCTTTATAACGGATTCAACCTGATCGCTGGTTCGATCGACGATCTATACTACATCACGAATAAAAAAGATGAGATTCAATCCGTTGAACCAGGCTATCATACCGTCAGCAATGCATTTTTAAATACTCCCTGGCCAAAATCGGAATGGGCGCGAAATCAGCTTCAATCAACAATGAAAAACGGCGTACCCGATGAAGAAGAGATATTCCGTTTTCTGCTGGATACCCGGCGTTATCCGATGGAAAAGCTGCCTGAAACCGGCCTTCCTGAAGATCTTGAAAAGGCTGTTTCTTCTGTCTTTATTCAGACCGAAAACTACGGTACCCGATGTTCATCCGTCATTTATATGGATACAAATGGCGAAATCACATTTGTGGAACGTTCCTTTAAACCCGGAACAAAAGAGATTGAGACAGAGGAGAGACATAAAATTGTACTGTAAATTGTTTTTTGGGTTCTGCGATAATTGTTGTGGGTAAATTGATAGAATGGCTTCTGCAATCTCCTCTTACATCAATCCCACTACAGTTTTCCTTCTTGGGCTCCAACGATTGCCCCTCAAAATTGTGTGCTGCTTTTCAAAATCCCAATCCATCGGGGAGGATTTCAGTTATTTCAGCAATTATTCCCCACAACAATTCCTGCAGGTATTAAAAAAGAGGAGGCACCTTTTTTGAAAAAAATCAGAGTGCCCGCAGCCGCCGGTTTGCTTCCTGTTTGGCGTTTGATGCGGCATTTTGCCTGGAGGCGATATGGTAATATTTTTTCGCTTCATCATTTCTCTGCAGCCGTTCGGCGGTTCTGCCGGCAAAAAATGCCGCCAGCGTAACAAACTCCCGGTCTCGTGGATTGCTCAATTTGTTCCCCATTTCAACAGCCTGTTTAAAAGAGTTGTGCGAAGCAGACACCTCCCCGGAATAGTACTGAGCCCGGCCGTGCCAATATAGCATTTCGGCACTCATCAGTGGGTCATCGGGAAGGCCGTTGCCAGACCAGTGCTGCCTGGTTTCCCGATAGAAAGTTTTCATATTCCGAAACTCATTAAGCTGGTCGAGAGTACGGATATATAGCCGGCGATAGTAACTGTTATCGGGATAGCGGTCAACAAGGTACTTATAATATTTTTTAGCCTCTTCATAATTCTGTTCGTAGTTCAGCAGAATCGTGGCCAGAAAATAGGTAGCTTCCGGACGTGCAAACACTCCCCGTTCTGAAGCTGTTTTCAGTGTGGCGATTCCCTCTTTCCGGTCGCCATCGGGCAAAAACCAGGAAACGGCCCGCACCACAGGATACGCTTCAGGGATATAGGCCGAATAGTATAATTTCATTCCTTCGGCAAACATGTTGTCCGGAAGGTCAGGCGCTACTTCCAGCAGCCGCTGGTGTGCCTGGTAGCCCCTGCGTCCAACCTGAAGGCTGGTAACCCATTCTTCCCGGTTTGCGTGAAGCCGGGCGATATAACTGGTTGCCACAGCACGGATGATAAGTGCATCAGGATGATCGGGTTCATTTCTGAGCAGTCGGCCCGCCTCAAAATCTGCTTTGGACATCAGCTCTTTGAACTGCTTGTCAAGTGATGTATCGTCGAGATCTCCCAGAACTTTCCACCACAACTCCATGCCTTCCCAAAGATGCCAGATAGGGTGATCGGGATTTCGCTCTTTCCACGGATCGAGCAGTTCCCGGGCGCCATCAACATTGCGATTGTAGAGAGAATCAATTGCCAGCCGCGCATCAATGGAGAACATAATATCGTCCACTAAAACTTTGGTTTGTGCCTTCGCTGATGTTGGCTGAAGTGCAGCACAGATAAGCAGAATAGCTCCGGCAAAAATCAGCAATCGGTTCCTTATGAACCGGGCCGGTTGAACCGTAAATGTCCGTTTGTTCATGAATATATGTCTATCTTAGATGATCCAGAAACCACCCCGCTGTAAGATCAAGTGCTTCTTCAAATTCGGGTGGGAAATCTTCTTCTTCAAACGGATGAGAAATCTGAAAGGTATGTCCGGCGTTTTCAATCAGCCCGAGATATTTTTCTTCAGACGGACATTTCCGGTAAAGTTTTTCTGTATCAGAGTAAGGAACGGCATCATCTTCTTTTCCGGCTATAAACATGCAGGGAATATGGAGCTCCTGCACCCGTCGAATGGCCAACAGCCTGTCGGCATTTTCGAGGGCATCGTCATACACGATCTTGTCCAGTTTCAATATCTCACCGGTTCGTGCGTTTTTTATTTCGGTATAGCCCCGGGTCTCCCAGTCGCTGATCATCTCTTTACTCCATCTTGCATTGTAATCAGCAACAGCCGACCATGTAACGAGACTCTGAATTTCAGCATATTCAGCCGCTGCTGCCACCGCAGTGTGCCCGCCCCTTGAATGGCCCAGTAAACCAAGACGATGGGCATTCAGCAGAACCTTTTCACTGGAAATCTGCTTCTTCTTGATCGCCGTAATTACTGAACCGACATCGTTAAGGTCCTGGCTAAGAGTTCCTCTCCGAAAGAGTTCGGGTTCATCAAATTCGGTCATACTTTTACCCACACCGTTCAGGGAAAGATTAAACGCCACCACTGCAAAACCGATGCGTGCCAGCTCATCAAACAGATCGGGAAAGGCGCCCCAGTCTTTAAATCCTTTGAACCCGTGTACAAATAAAACCACGGGCAAAATGGTCACTTGTGCGGTGGATGGAACCAGCAGATCGTAGTAGATCGGCAGATTCTCGCTGGATAAAATATTTCCGGTTTTTTTAATAACGCTGCTGTATCTCATTCTTCTTCCTTGTTAAAGTCTAAGGTGTCCAGTTTCACGAGTTTTCTCAGGCTGTTAATTTCTCTCTGTTTCAGATACCTCCAGCGCCCTACACGAAGATCTTTATCGTTGAGCCCTGCATAAAGTACGCGCTTCAGTTTTGCCACATCAGCACCCACATGGCTAACCATTCTTCGAATAAGATGATTTCTTCCTTCATGAACGGTGATCTGAACAGTGAACGGATCGAAAGCGTCTGGCTTCACCTTTACCGTTTTTACAGGGCCATCCTCCAGTGTCATTCCCTGCCGGAATTGTTCCAGTTCTTCTTGCGTAAGCGGACGGTTGGTGGTAACCTCATACGTTTTTTTCACTTTGAAGCTCGGATGCATCAGCCTGTGGGCCAAATCACCGTCATTGGTAAGCACCAGCAAACCCATCGTATTACGGTCCAGTCTTCCAACAGGATACACTCTCCTTCCCGTAGCCTCTTCTACCACATCCATTACAGTGTTTCGATCTTTTTCATCATCCGTGGTGCTGATGGTGTCACGCCCTTTATTCAGCAGGATATAAGCAAATGGCTCAAGAGAGAGCTGCTGGCCGTCTGCCACCACCCGGTCTGCAGCTTTCACTTTGGTGCCCAGTTCGGTCACAACCTTTCCGTTTACAGTAATTTTTCCGGACGAGATGTATTCATCTGCTTCGCGCCGGGAGCAGAATCCCGCATGAGCAATAAATTTATTTAGGCGGATTTCATCCCGTAAATACTCTTTTTGCGGAACTGATACTTCCCGGCTTTTGGACTGCCGCGTTCGGTTCTTCAGGTTACTCCGATCATCCGGCCGCTTTTTTTTCCGGGTATTCCGGCCTTTTTTCCTTCTGTCTGTCATAAATATGAGTTTATCTGTTTTTAAAGTATGTTTAATTTAAACCGGATTTTTTGGAGATAATGTTGTGCGGTTTCCCTTCAGGATAACCAAATTATATGCAAAGAAAACTATTGAAGTCTTTGCTTTTAACAAAATATGCATCTCATCAGTTTGAGTTAGTGTAAGATAAATCACAAATTGAATTCAGATGTTTCCTCAAATGAAATTCTTTACATTTCAATTATGTTTAAAACGACTGTCGCATCACGATAGTTGACGAAGAAACCACATCTCAGGATTAAATATTACAGCTATGGCCAAACCCCGATTTAATATTGATGACGCTTATCTTTTTGAGTCCGAACTCTCCGAAGATGAAAAAATGATTATGGAAACCGCACGCGAGTACGCACAGTCCAAACTGGAACCGCGTGCACTGGACGGTAATCAGAATGAAATTTTTGACATCAGCATGGCGAAAGAGATGGGCGAACTGGGCCTTTTGGGCGCTACCATCGACCCTGAATTTGGCGGAGCAGGTGCCAGCGAAACAGCTTACGGCCTGATTGCCCGCGAAGTAGAACGTGTGGATTCAGGTTACCGTTCGTTTATGTCGGTTCAATCCTCGCTGGTGATGTATCCCATCTCCATATTTGGAACTGAGAAACAGAAACAGAAATATCTTCCCAGGCTTGCATCGGGTGAAATTATTGGCTGTTTTGGATTAACAGAACCCGATCACGGATCCGATCCCGGTTCAATGACAACCACAGCTTTGAAAACGGATGGCGGATGGGTCCTGAACGGTGCCAAAATGTGGATTACCAACTCGCCCATTGCCGACATCGCCGTAGTGTGGGCAAAAGCGAAAGAGAATAAAAACGACGAACCCGTAATACGCGGTTTTTTGGTCGAAAAAGGGATGAAAGGTTTCAGCGCACCGGAAACCAAACACAAAATGAGCCTCCGGGCCTCATCCACCGGCGAGCTGGTATTCGAAGATCTGTTTGTACCCGATGAAAACACCTTCCCCGACATTCGCGGACTGAAAGGGCCGTTTATGTGCCTCAACAGTGCCCGATACGGAATTGCCTGGGGTGCGGTGGGTGCTGCGGAGTTCTGCTATCAAAAAGCGCGGCAGTATGTGATGGACCGCAAACAGTTCGGCAAGCCGATTGCGGCCAACCAACTACCTCAAACCAAACTGGCCGATATGCTTACGGACATCACTTCCATGCAGATGCTGGCATGGCGGCTCGGCAAACTAAAGGACGAAGGGCGCCTGCATCCCTCTATGGTTTCACTTGCCAAACGTAACAATGTGGGGAAAGCCCTTCATATTGCCCGCGTAGCCCGTGATATGCACGGAGGCAACGGCATCTCCGGTGAATACCGGGTAATTCATCACATGGTCAACCTCGAATCGGTAAACACTTATGAGGGTACTTACGACATCCACGGACTGATTCTGGGACGTGAAATTACCGGCATCCAGGCATTTACTCCGAAGGGTAATGATTAATTTAAACCTTAACCCCCCCCGGTTATTCTTCAAATCCCTGATTCATCTGAGTGATTTGATTCTCACCAGAAGATTTCGTGTATTCTGCAGTAAAACTATATTTCACGACCACGCTGAATCCCATGCTGTTCTGTTCGACGGTGTAAACCGACCCGTTGCTGATATGACGAATCGAGCGGCTAAAGGGCCATGTAAACCGCGTCAACACAGTTCCTGTGCGGATATCAAGTACCCACCACTCCAGTTCACTTCTGTTATCTGTGATAGTAGAAATCCAGAGGCGGTTTTCATCATCGGGCACCATTGAATAGAGCGCGGGCCAGGTCTCTGGATATTCAGCACTGTTACGGATTCGAAGAAGCTGATCGTTATGACTGAAACGAGGATGAATCACTTCATCAGGGTCCAGCTGTTTCCGCTCATAAGGATAGTAAAATGCTGCCTTCTGTTCCCCGTCACGGTTCAGCATTCGGATAAAAAACTCATCGGTATGGGCAAAATAGAGATCACCGGATACGGATTTTTCAAACAAAGGCCTTTCTGGTATCTTGAGGGTAAAAGGAGCCGGTCTGCCGGCATAATCACCCACCAGGTAAAACGTATCACGCAGCTCCATAAGCTTCTCCGGGTTGATGGTTCCTTCAGAACCAGACCGGTAAAATTGTACGATTCCATCCGGTTCATAAGCCGGATTTCTTTTTTTTCTGAAAGCAAAGAGTGAACTTCCGTCATCAAAAACAGCAGCAGGTAACGGAGTGAATCGTTCCAGGTCCGGGCCGTTTGAATGATTGAGGCCTGCTTTCACTGATGTGGTGTCTGCCCAGCTTCTCGCACCAAGATGATACCGGGTGATTCGTGAAAGGGTTTCATCAAAAATAATCAGGTGATTATCCAGGATCTGCATCCGGTCGATGGATTGAAATTCACCAAAATCTTTTCCTTTGTTTCCGAGACTGTCTCTGTATGTTCCGTCTGGTTCAAAAATGTGTACCTGGCGTTTGCTCCAGCGCTCTCCGGCTAAAAAAAGGCGTCCGTGAGTATCGGTCAGAACACTCGAAATTTCATCCAGCAGCAGAGAGTCTTCAAAAACATACTCGAATTCTAAATGAAATTGAAACAATGGGGCGGGATCGTCAGCCAGAATTACAAGATTTTCCGTTCCTGCAATATGGGCAGGAATCCCGGATGAATCCCCCTTCATACATCCGCTGAAAACCTGAAAAAAAATGAGGCAAAAGAGAAGGGCGGTCAGTTGTTTGAGATCTTGTGAAATTATCAATGTTTATTCAAATTCTGTTACAAATACTCAAATTAATACGAACGAAAAAAGTAAATCGTACACATTGTTAATGCAGAAATCTGTTTTATCCTTAGGTTCAATCCGAAACCTTCTAATCTGAGCTTTCATTCCTGAATATTTTTCTCAAGTATGATCAACATTCACCAAAACCGGGGATATCCAGAAATGGATACAGAAGAAAACAGAGGTATCTAATCAAATACAGATTCACCAATCCACCTCCACCTGATTCCGCAGTAAATCCTCGTACGTTTCCTTTTTTTTAATCAGGTATGCTTTTCCACCCCGGATCATCACCTCAGCAGGCCGCACCCTGGAATTGTAATTTGAGGCCATACATGAACCATACGCTCCGGCATTTTTTACGGCAAGCAGGTCTCCCTCTCTGATTTCGGAAAGCTCCCGGTTGTGGGCCAGAAAATCAGTCTCACACATATTTCCCGTAATATGATACCTTCGTTTTTTTCCCGTTGGATTTGAAAGATTTACTATTTCATGCCAGGAACCGTAAAGCGCCGGCCTCAAAAGATGATTGAAACCCGTATCTGTTCCGGCAAAGAGTGCCTTCTCGTTTTCTTTGATAACAGTCACCCTCGTCAGTAACCATCCGCATTCACTTACCAGGAAACGTCCCGGTTCAAACCAGATCTCCGGCCGTTCACCATATTCCCGGTAAAAACTGTTTGTTTTTTGGGTCAGTTTCTCGCCAAGATTATCCACATCAATTGCCTTTTCATCAGGTTGAAATGGAATTGTAATTCCGCCGCCAAAATCGATAAATTTCAAACCATTGAACTTTTTTGCAATCTCAAACATAGCATCGGCTGTTGCAAGATATACGGGTACATCCAAAAATGCCGAACTGTTGTGAACGTGCAGCCCCACAATCTTCAGATCATATTTTCTCGAAATCTCTGCCACGCGGCCTATTTTTGAATGATGGATTCCAAATTTTGAAAATTTATGCCACTCTGCTGATTTGGTGTGTGACTCAATGAGCGGATCCAGCTTCAGCCGAATACTGCACGGCTTTGCCCCTCTGTACGCTTCACCGAACCTTTCAAGAAGCGACAAACTGTCGATGTTTACATTCACACCCAGCTCAACGGCCTCTTTCACCTCCTGCATCGTGATGCTGTTGGAGGTAAACAGAATCTCATCCGGTTCAAAACCGCACTCCAGCCCCAAACGCAGTTCGTTCACTGAAACCACATCGAGGCCAAGCCCCCTGCTTTTCATATGCCGAAGCACAGCTATATTCGTGAGCGCCTTGGCAGCATAGTTAATACGATGTGGCAACCCTTTAAATGCATTACGCATTCGTTCAATCTGCCTGTCAATCACAGCCGCATCATACAGATACAGCGGCGTACCATATTTCAATACAAGTGATTCAGGTTTGATGTTTTGAATGGAAATATTCATTCTTCCGGACACCCTGATATTTACTTGATTTATGAAATTTATTTCGGAATACAGCACAAAATAATACGAGAAGATTTCCTGAAAATTAAGTCTGATTTCCAAGGAGTTGACCCACTTTTCTATTGACCTCCATACGTGAATTCGATTTACAAAATGACGATTAAGAAGCTCCCTCCTTTTCAAGTCTTTTTTGATGCAGAGACTTCGAGGGTGGGGATTTAGGGTGGTTAGATCAAGGTTTATGAGCTGTATTTATACTCAATACCCTGTGACTGCCGCCCCCTGATACCGACATCCAAAAGATCTGAGATCGCAAATCGAATATCGCACATCTAAAATCGCTACTGACCATCAACCTCTTTTTGCTTTTTTCTTTGCCTTTTTCCCAAGTTCTTTCACTTTTTGTGCAAGTGCACTGCGCTGTTCACTCTTATCACCTGTTTCGCGTCCCAGCAGGTATCCGAAATGGTTAAGTGATTCCACTTCATCGCAAATAACTTTCAATATTGCACCAATAGGTATAAATAAAATCATACCGGCAAGTCCCCAGATCTGGGCACCTATGAAGATCAGCAAGAGAGTAACAAGTGCATTCATACTGACCTGGCTTCCGACAATCATCGGTGTAAAGAGATTACTTTCAAAAAGCTGGATGATGTAAAAACTGAGCAGGATAATAATCGGATAGAAAAGGGAATCCATCGTAATAAGGGCATATAATATCGGCAGTATCGATCCCATAATTGGCCCGATAAACGGAATCACATTCAGCATGGCAGCAAACACCCCAAAGAAGATGGCATGGTCCACACCGATAACGGCCAGCATGATGGAGTTGAGAACGGCAAGAATGGCAATCACCATCAGCAAACCGGTGATATATTTTTGAACAAGAGTTTTTATCCGAATAATAATCTTCTGAACTTTCTCCTCTTTTTCATGACTTCCTTCCCCGAATGCTTTCAGTAAAAATGTTTTCAGCATATCCCGAAAAAGAAGCATCAGGTACATATAAACAGGAACCAGAAAAACAGCGGTAACGGTTGAAGCTGCACCGGTAATACCGCGGGTGAGCGTCATAATATTTTCTCTCACGTAATCGAAAGCACCAGATACTACTCTGTCGAGATTGATTTCCCCTTCGATTACAAACCAGGTGGCCAGGAAGCTGTCAAAGCGTTCAAGCAGTTCCTCAAGCCGTTCAGCAAACATATCTGCATCGCGTGCAAAGGCTTCAATCTGGTTGTAGAAGAAAAATCCGATGGCTGTCAACATCAGCAATCCGACAATAATGGCTGCAAACGAAGAGAGGAAACGAGGCACTTTATACTTCTCAAGCCAGCTGCAAAACGGAGATAAGAGAATGGAAAAAAAGAGTGCAAACAGCAGCGGCAGCAAAATGGTTTTTGCCATAATCATGGCGTAGACTGTGAGAATCAGACCGGCCAGGATGTAGGTATATTTAATATACCATTTGCTTTCAACGTCCATAGATTAATTTTTTGAGTCAAAAACTTATATTAATTTATTACAAACAAGATTCTCAATTTATTATGATGAATGCAATTGAATTTCACAGAAATAAGTGAAATGTTAACAATTCATTAATTTACTGGCTTAAAAGTATCCCTTACCTTTCAACCTATTGGCAGAATGAATAAAATGTTAACTACAGAAATCCTGAAAACTGACACTGATAAAACCACCATTTTGATCCGGCTTCTTGTTGGTTCGGTCTTTCTTTTCGAAGGCATTCAAAAATTTCTTTATGCCGATCTCCGGGGAGCGGGGCGGTTTGAAGGTATCGGTATCCCATTTCCGGAATTTTCGGCAGTTTTAACAGGCGGTTTTGAAATTATTTGTGGGCTGATGGTTCTTGGCGGAGTCCTTACACGCCCGGCCGTAATTCCCCTCATTATCATTATGGTCACAGCAATTTTTACAACCAAAATCCCGATACTTCTCGGGCAGGGCTATTTTGGCTTTTCTCTTCGCGAGCTTGACCATTACGGTTTTCTCAGCATGATGCACGAATCAAGAAACGATCTTGCCATGCTTACCGGAACTATCTTTCTATTTATTAAGGGTGGAGGATACTGGTCTTTTGATCTGAAATGGTATAAATCGCTAAAACAAGGTGAATCCTGACCCGGATATCGTTTCACACCTGTCCCGAAAATGGTGGCGGAAACGTACCTGAGTACGTTGAGCAAACCATTTTTGGGACAACGCAGCTCACGGCTAAATTTCGCAGCGTTTGACAGGGTGTTTTTTTAAAAAAGTTTATATTGAATT
>SLGL01000256.1 GCA_007123785.1 Balneolaceae bacterium | reverse complement strand
AGCCGATTTCCATTCTGTGATACTGCCAGATCTGTTCGACCATTATTATTGAAATCCCCGAAGGCTGAACCCCGTTGTTCACCATAAACCTTGATCCCGCTCTCCGATCCGCTCATTGCTTTAAAATTTCCATTGCCATCGCCAAGAAGTACAAGGCCTCTGCCGGCATCCATCCGTATTTGATTTTCCGGAACAGCAAAGAAATTCTGGCTGAGGAAAATATCTTCATTCCCATTATTGTTCAGGTCGGCCACGCCAGCGTGAAGTCCTGCTGAGAACTGTGCCTCTTTCGGCAGCGGACGCGCCTCGAAGTGATCACCCCAGTTCAGAAAAACCATATGTTCCAGGGTATTGATCTCTTTATAATCAGCCCCATCATACCGATGCCCCAAAATGTCACGTAGCGTGGCTGATGCAAATTCTCGATGGCTGCCCATGTGATTCAGGCTGATCTGTTGTTCCTGAAATTCGTACAGTTTCCTTCGCGGCACATAATCTCCGCTGCTTCTGGTATACGCTTCTATGATATCTATGGTACCAAAACCATCCAAATCACTGTAATATATTCGGATCGGCTTTCCATTTTTAAGCTGCCACGCGCTATTCTGACCAATGTTTGCTGCCACAATATCGGGCAGGCCGTTATTGGTAAAGTCGCCGACAGCTACTCCTTTCCACCATCCTGAGAATGAATCGAGGCCCATCTGAGCTGTAATTTCCCTAAAACGACCGTTCCGGTTTTCAAAAAGCCGGAGTGTTCCCCATTCGGAGCTAATGAGCAGATCCTGTGCCCCATTTCCGGTAAAATCCGAAAAAACAGCGCCGGTAACCAAACCAAGGTTGCTGAATGTTTCTGAATTCTCCCGGTCTAACTGAAAAGTTCCTTCCTGATTCATTACCATCCTCGAGTCGGCGCTTACCGGAAACGCTCCCGGCCTGAAGCTGGCTCCTATAAAAAAATCGAGATATCCGTTTCCGGTAATATCTGCTGCTGCCAAAGGGCCTGTAGTAGAGTGGACCCCGGGGATGCTGTCAGTCTGAACTGTACCATCATCCAACATGTTAAAAATATTGACAGAAGCCACATTCGACCGCCCCTGTTCATAATTTGCTAAGCCGGTCAGTAAACGCATCACCCCATTTTCTTTCCAGCCGATTAAAGCAGTTTGATCTCCCGGTACAGTTTCCGTAATTTCATTTAATGTAATCGGTTCGAACAATTCATCCTCGTTCGAGGCCAGTACTGTAAGCGATCCTCCTCTTCCCGATCCCATCAAAAGTTCATCCTTACCATCACCACTCAGATCCATCCAGGCTACGCCCGGACCCATCTGACTCAATTTGTAAGGGAGCAAAGGCTGAATCTCAAAATCCCGGAAGGGCTCTTCGTGATGCATAAATTCACATTCGATGCAGACCTCCTCAAACAGGGATTCTGTTTGGGCTGCCACAGTCTGTACCCTCGGCTCACCTGCGAAAGAAATCCTGTTTTGATCAATTTCATACATCCGATTGGATTGTACGGATGAAATGACACTTTTTCTGCCATCCGGCCAGCGGATGTGAATCTCGTGCTGATCGTTTTCAGGGTCAGCGGCAAACATCAGGTGCGTATCGGATCCGGAAAGATAATCCCCGCCCGATGCCACCTCCTTCTGTTGATGATGAACGGTTCCGCCGATCAGTTCCACTTTGGCCCCAATTGCCTGGGTGTTTGGGGGTTCTCCAATCAGGCGCACAGCTATTCTTGGAGCCTTGGTCCTGTTTTCAAAAATGGCGGCTTCCCGGTTCATCCGGTTGATGATTACATCAAGCACCCCGTTGTTATTGAGGTCGGCAAAAGCCATTCCATGAGATACGTCCAGGTCACTGAACCCCCAATCGGAGCTTACATCGGTAAAAGTAAGGTTTCCGTTATTTCTCAGAATTTTGTTCTGTTGTTTTAGCGGATCAACCAGTTCGGTAAACTCAATGAAGTGTTCATCCATATTCCGACGGCTTCGAATCATCTCAAACTGCCCGTCAATATCGAGAATATCGTAGGTGTATCCTGTATTTACGATCAGGTCTTCATATCCATTCAGGTTCACATCCATGAAGCGGGTTGCCCACGACCAGCCTGTTGCTTCCGTTCCAGAGTAATAGGTAATTTCTGCGAAGGTATGATCTTCACGCTGCAAATAGAGCGAATTTCTGTTATACATCGGCCGTTGCCGGATATCTCCGGGTACCACTGGAAGATGCTGATCGGAAGAAGCCTGACGTTGCCGGCGTTCATGGTCAGGATCAAGCATTTCGGTTGCGAAAATATCAAGCCTTCCATTGCGGTTGATATCGGAAAAGTCCACCGCCATGCAGGAGTAGCTGAGGTTTCGGAACATCTGCCAGGGTGCGGCTTTAAACGTACCATCTCCCTGGTTCAACCAGATTCGGTCGGGTGTATGGAAATCGTTGCAAACATAGAGATCCTGTAAACCATTATCATTGATATCCTGAAATTTGGCCGTAAGCCCCCAATCGCGCTGAAGCCCCAGTGGATTCCCCTCTTCATCGAGAAATACCTGTTCGGAATCCGTTACTTTTTCAAAAACCCCTCCTGTGTTCAGGTATAGTTCGTCCAGCTCACCCAGCTCCGAAACACCAGCAAGTGCTCCATCCTGACGCACAAGTTCGTAGTGGCGATCGAATGGGGGAACCAGTGTATACTCATCTTGTGGTGAGCGCAGCGATTCGTTCAAAATATTGCTCCATTCCAGCTCACGAGTGGTATAAATATCTTTTACGGATCTTTCCTTATAATTGGTGATGTAGAGATCCGGGTAACCGTTACCTGTGATATCGGCCAGGGCCATCGTCATGCCACCCCGAGCCGGGCCAAGCCCGCTATTTTCATCTTTATCGAACCGGCCGCTCCCATCGTTCAGGTAGAGCACACTTTCTCCGTGCATAGCCGTTACGAGAAGATCCAGGGAGCCATTGCCATTTACATCGGCAAAAACAGCGCCTGTTGAGTAGTACCCATCATGCGTCACACCAGCATCTTCGGTGATCTCTTCGAATTTCATTCCACCCAGATTTTTATAGAGCCGGTTCGGGCCGTTCAGATGAGTAAAGTATAAATCTGTATACCCATTTCCGTTGATATCACCGACGGCCACTCCAGAACCGTTCAGATAATGTCGGTTTTCGGAAATCTCTTCTTCTGTGAGTATATTTTTGAAATGGATACCGGTTTTGGACGGCGACAACTGCCTGAATCCGTCTGCCCCCCAGAATCCGGGAGAAAGTTCAGCCCAGCGAACTCCCTCTTCTTCATCAAGCCATTCCAGTTCGGTTGTGCCGGAACAGGCTGCCAGAAGTGATAATATTAGTATCCAAATGAATTTTTTATACACGAATTACAATTCTTTGAATTTACCGGAAATCTCTGCGTAAATTTT
>SLGL01000399.1 GCA_007123785.1 Balneolaceae bacterium | reverse complement strand
GGCGTACAACGGACAGCCTTCCCGTACATCGGGTCGCCGACCCGATAACCCGGAATCTCGCAAATATCTATCCGAACTATAAACTCCAGAATTCTCAACTTGAACCTTCAATCATTCGATTTTTTAGAGATACCAAGCCTTCCGGTTCAGCGAACCGGGCTACATTTGCCCGTTACACTGATACCAATCAAAACCCAAAACCTTCCCAACTGCCTACTTGCAATGAAATACAGAATCCTTAAAACGTATTGATTCACCTTCAAACCCCCAAGTACCGGACAGGCTGTCCGGCGTGTTTTAGAAGGAAGCCAGGCTTTTCGTCATTTTCAGTTGTTCAAGTAGTGAATCGTAGCGGTCAATCATCCGGCTCCAGTCCAGGTGTTTGTTAATATTTTGGAGTGAGGCTTTAGGCAGCGGTTTTGTTTTTCCCGTAAGCAGGTCTTTTAAATTACGGAACAGGTCGTCTTCGGTATCATATAAAACCGGTGCGTGGAGAAGAGGTTTATGCAGGCCGTCCGGAATCAGCTCTGGATAGTGCAGGCGGTTGGGTACCAGCGGATGGCATCCGCAATAGATCGCCTCCATAATAGCCACACAAAAAAATTCGTGGGTTGCCGTTGATACCACAATATCGCCGGAGTGGAGCAGCTTGCTGTAATTCTGCACATTTTCTACATAACCAAAGTGTGTAATCTGATCGCCAAACCGTTTCCAGGCTCTTTCAAACTCCTCGGGTTTTCGATGCTGGGTATCACCAGCCAGGATCAGATCGAACTCAAGATCGATATCATTCAGCCGGTTCAGAACTTTAAAAAACATAGACGGATTCCGGTCGAACTGCCAGCGCTGGTTCCAGACAATCACAGGACGTTTGTTTTGGTCGCGTGTATCAGGGTGCTGATCAAACACCGAAAGGTTCAGGCCAGGATAGATCACCCTGCTTTTTTCACGGATTTGATCCACCGTGTTGTAATGTTTGTCATCCGGAAAATGATCAAGAAAAGCAGGCAGTGACTTGAGCAAATCGTTGAGGTGAAATTTCGTAGTGAAAAGCAGCTTGTCTGCTGTTAACATACTCAGATAGTTGATATAGCAGTATGTCAAATCGCGCTCCTCCCCTTCAGGTACTGGCTGGGTGAGCTGGTTTTCATGCATCATCATCACTTTCGGAGTGTGGGCAAAACGCGGATTAGTCAGTGCAAGAAATGCGGGAAGATTGGTCATACTGCTTACCAAAAGAAGATCGATCTCTTCGTTGATATGGCTCGACATCTCAGCCAGTTTTACCGAATCACCGTGCATACGCCATTTCCAGCGCCGGTAATCCAGTTTGATGGGAATAATATTATGCGAAGAATTTTCCTGAAGCCCTTTTAAAAAAGCCCGGTGCGATCCGCTGTAAAATGGTTCAACTGCGAGAATATTCACGGATAAATAGATGAATTTATTTCCTGAAAAAACAAGTGCCACACGATGAATGGCACCACGACTTATCTTCTGATTTTAATATACAAGCTTTTCAGTGTTCTGACGAATGTTTAAACTGATCTACAAGAATTTATTGAAAAAATACCCCGCGAAATAATGAGATGATACCATACAATATGCGAGACTTAACCCCCTATCCCGGATTTCTTAAAGTTAATTTCTCAACTGCGACAGTTGAGAAAATATGAAAGTAACCTCATCGGAACCGACCTTTCAATTCATCAAGCGGCATGTAGATAAGAGTGGATTTACCGAGCGGATCGCTGTAGGGTTCATCACAGGCGAAAAGCTGATCGATGAGCATCTCCATTTCGGCTGTTCTGAGCCGTTTTCCACGGGGAATGGCCGTACGGGAAGCAAAAGCAATGGCCACTTTTTTTCGGGCATCGAGTGATGGTTTCTGGCTCAGGTCGCGGTATTGGCGTAGCATATCACGAAGCACCTGTTTTTCGTCGCCAATTTCAATATCGGCAGGCACACCATTAATAATCGCAGTATTTCCGCTGAGAAGCTGAATACTGAAGCCCATCCGCTGGATAATTGCAAGAAGTTCTTTTAACAGCGAAAACTCGCTGGCTGAGAGTTCCACAGTCTGGGCAAAGAGAAGCTGTTGGGTTCCGGGCAGTGACTCTTCAGTCGCACTGATTGCCTTTTCATATATAATTCGCTTGTGGGCAGCATGTTGATCGATCACACAGAGTCCGGTACGGGTTTGCGTGAGAATGTATCGGTTGTGAAGCTGCCAGAAGCCTTTTTCGCTTTCTTCTGTCTGATGCTGTTTTTCTTTCTTACCAAATGATTTAGCCGGTTCATTTTTATCTGCGATTACATCATCTGCATCCCCATAAAGCCTTTCAGCAGAATCCTGTCCGTCTATTCCCCTTTGCCGAAAATTAATCCGAGACGGAAGATGAACAGGTGCTTCCCCCTCTTTTTGCTTCTGATTACCAAAACTCTTATTTCCCGAAACCTGGTCGAATGAGAGGTCAAAATCGCCTTCAAAGCTGTCGGACCGTTCCACATCGGGTACAACAAAATACTGATTGATCGCCTTCTTCACCACTGAACGTGCAAGCTGGACTATACTTCGATCGTCATCAAATTTTACTTCCATCTTTGCGGGGTGCACGTTTACATCCACCTGGGCAGGGTCTATTTCTAAAAAGATAGCGTAGAACGGATACTCATTTTTCCGGGTCCATGTATCAAAAAGGCTGAGAATCACATATGAGAGATAGCGGTGCTGAAACGGGCGTCCGTTTACAAATAAAAACTGTTCCCCCCGGTTTTTTTTTGCCAGTTTGGGATCAGCCAAAATACCATGGATTTTAACATAGCTGGTCTGCTCTTCGAATGGTATGAGACTGGCACGATACTGTTTCCCGAATATTTCGGCAATTCGCTGTTCAAGTGTCTGTTTGGGTAGATGGTAAAGCCGGTCTCCATCAGCATGCATCTCAAATTCGATGTCGGTGTTGGCCAGAACACTGTTCTGAAATGCCCGTATGATGTGCCGCAGTTCGGTTGCATCGGTCTTCAAAAACTGACGCCGGGCCGGTACGTTATAAAAAAGATTGCGTATTGCGATCGATGTACCGTCATCCACAGCAACCGGTTCAAACCTTTTTTCTTCGCCGCCCCAGATTTCAATCAGTGTTCCCGCATCATCTTCCACGCGTTTGGTTTTCATTTCCACCTGAGATATGGAGGCGATCGAAGCCATCGCTTCGCCGCGAAAACCCATGGTTCGAACGCGAAAAAGGTCTTCAATTGACTGGATTTTGGATGTGGCGTGGCGCTCAAAACAGAGACGGGCATCAGCATGAGACATTCCGCAGCCATTATCGATCACCTGAATCAGTGTCCGTCCGGCTTGCTGAACGATCAGCTTGATATGATCCGCCCCGGCATCAATGGAATTATCAAGTAGTTCTTTAGCAACGGATGCAGGCCGCTGGATGACTTCACCCGCAGCAATT
>SLGL01000287.1 GCA_007123785.1 Balneolaceae bacterium | reverse complement strand
CGTGATTAAGGGTGCCCTTAAATACATTTTCAAGCCGTTCGCGACGGGTTTCGTGCTGCCAGTCGGAAAAGATGAATCCCCTGTCGTGCAGCGGGTCCGAGCCTTTGATGCTGTTACGGATCCGGTCGTTCCAGGATGCCCAGTCGTGATCGGAAAAATGGTGCGGGGAGTAATAACCTCCCCAGGGTTCGGCAATCAGCACGGTATTGGGATATTTTTCATGCACCGCTTTTTTGATTGCGTCCCAGGTATACCGGTCCAGAAGGGCGGCCAGGTCAAACCGAAAACCATCGATTTTATACTCCTCTATCCAGTAGAGGAGGGAGTCGATGATCAGCTTTCTGCATACCGGATTTTCCGATTTAAACTCGTTGCCCGTTCCGCTGCGGTTCATGAATTTTCCCTTGTCGTCACGACGGAGATATACATCCGGCATAAGATGGGTGAGCGGGTTCAGATCAAACAGCGATGTGTGGTTGTACACGACATCCATCAAAACGGTGATTTTCTCTTTGTGCAGAGCCTTGACCAGGTTTTTGAATTCCCGAATAGCAGCGGGGGTTTTTCCGGAGTAGGTATTGCTGTAATCAGAGGCGAAATAGCTTTCCGGGGCAAAGAAAAAAGAGGTCATGTAGCCCCAGTGATTGGCAGAGTAGACATTCCAGGTGTTGTGGAAACCTTCTTTTGTCTTCATACCGTATGGAGGCTCAATCGGAGCAAATTTTTGGAGAGGAAGGAATTCCACACAATTAACACCCAGTTTTTTCAGGTGCTGAATGCCTCCCACCTGATCCGGGGCTATAAATTTCTGATAACAACCTGTTCCCCGGGCAAGACTACTGGCGTGTGCAGTCATATCTTTCAGGTGGGTCTCATAAATAATCAGATCCCGGGGATCTTCCGGGAACTGGTGTTCGATACCCTCCCAATCGTATGAATCTTCATAAATGTAGGTTCTGGCTTCCTGCCGGTAGTTATTTTTTACCGTAACATGACGGCTGTAGGGGTCGGCAAAGATTTTATCTTGATATGGACTTGTTGGATGTTGGCCTTCTTCAAAACTAACGCGATACCCGTACCATTTTCCGGTACATTTTTGCTGAATGGTGAGGTGCCAGTAGCCGTTTTCATCTCTCTCCATAGGATGATCGTTGCCTTCGGATGCTTCATGAGTTTCAAAAAGCACACAATTTACGGCCGAAGCATCCGGGCAGTAAAAACAAAACGCAGTGGAACTTTTACCAGGGCTTACCCCAGGGTTTGATTCGGTTACAAAATCTTTCGTTTCAATCATAGAGGCTTACGTGACAGGGCTTCCGGGTTCAGCATCGGTTTCTACAAAATGCAGTTTACCCTTACTGTCTTCACCCATTAAAATCATACCGTTGCTTTCAATTCCCATCATCTTTTTGGGTGCCAGATTTGCAACCACACAAACCAATTTGCCTATAACTTCCTCCGGTTTGTAATATTCGGCGATACCGGACAGAATGGTTCGTTTTTCAAAACCGAGATCTACGCTGATCTGAATCAGTTTTTTGGATTTCTTCACTTTTTTGGCGCCGGTAATTTTTCCGGCCCGTAAGTCGAGGGAGGCAAAATTGTTAAAATCCATCTCTTTTTTCAGCGGCGGGAATTTCTTTTGATCCGGTTCCGATTCGGCCGCCCGTTTTTTCAGTTTTTCTACCTGGGCTTCCACAACTTCGTCCTCAATTTTTTCAAAAAGAATGGTGTCCTCTTTAATCAGCTGACCTGATGCCAGAAGATGATCGTTAATCTGCGCCCAGGAAGTATTATCAGGTACACCGAGTTGTGTCCGAAGCTGAGACATTTTTCCAGGCAGTACCGGTGAAAACATTACAGAAAGAGCTGCTGAAATTTGGAGACAAACGTAGAGGGTATTACCACAGGCTTCGGGGTTTTCCTTTCGGGTTTTCCAGGGTTCTGTTTCTGTAAAATAGCGATTGCCGATACGCGCCAGGTTCATCGACTCGGCAATGGCTTCCCTGAATTTGAAAGATGTATAAGCCTGCTCAATTTTTACTTTCTGTCTTTCGATCTCTTTGAGAGTTTCTTTATCAAGCTCACTTGGATTGGAGAGCGGTGGCACGGTACCGTTAAAAAAACGCTGAGTAAAGCTGGTTGTACGGAATACAAAATTTCCAAGAATATCTGCCAGTTCGCTGTTCACACGGCTCTGAAAATCTCTCCATGAAAAGTCGGAGTCTTTGGCCTCGGGCAGTGTTGTGCCAAGAACGTATCGAAGAAGATCGGCATCAAAATCTTCCAGATATTCGTTCAGCCATACAGCCCATCCTTTGGATGTGGAAAGTTTACGTCCTTCGAGATTCAGAAACTCATTGGCAGGAACGTTCTCGGGCAGTACGAAATCGCCGTGCTGCTTGAGCATGGCCGGGAACATAATGCAGTGGAAAACTATATTGTCTTTCCCGATGAAGTGAATGAGAGAGGTTTCTTCATCCTGCCAGTACGTTTTCCAAAGATCGGGATTGCCCTGTTCTGCAGCCCACTCCTTTGTGGCCGAAATGTAACCGATGGGGGCGTCGAACCAGACATAAAGAACTTTGCCTTCGCCTTCAGCCAGGGGCACAGGCACGCCCCAGTTAAGGTCGCGGGTTACGGCGCGATCACCCAGGCCGGCGTCAAGCCAGCTTTTGCATTGACCCAATACATTAGGTTTCCAGTTTTCGCGCGAGCCGATCCACTCACCCAGCCACGCCTGGAATTTACCCAGCGGAATGAACCAGTGATCGGTCTCTTTTACGACAGGTTTGTTGCCGGTAATAGAACTCACCGGGTCGATCAGATCGGTAGGTGAGAGTGAGGTCCCGCACTTTTCGCACTGGTCACCAAATGCTTCAGGATGGCCGCATACCGGACAGGTGCCTTTTACATAGCGGTCGGGAAGGAACATGTCCGCATCTTTATCATAAAACTGCTCCTGTTTTTTTTTGCTGAAAATATCCTGTTCATGAAGGTTCAGGAAAAAATCCTGAGAGGTTTGGCGATGTGTTTCGGAACTGGTTCGTCCGTAATAATCGAAATCGATTCCAAACTTTTCAAAGACAGCCTTATTCCCGGTATGATAGCGTTCAACAATTTCGTTTGGTGAAACACCTTCTTTTTCAGCTGCAATGGTAATCGGCACACCATGTTCATCCGAACCGGAAATGTGGACAATATCTTTCTCATTAAGCCGCTGAAACCGGGTATACAGATCAGCCGGCAGATAGGCCCCTGCAAGGTGTCCGAGATGAATCGGCCCGTTTGCATAAGGAAGTGCAGATGTAACTAAAATTCGTTTCGACATAAGTATGTTTTGCTTCAGGATGTACGCGTGCAGAATTTAAGCATAGACACCAAAACTACCAATTCGAGAGACAAATTGCTTTGATTCTTCGACTCTTCATCTCCATCGTCTGTCCAGTGCATTCCTGGACTGACGAATGT
>SLGL01000419.1 GCA_007123785.1 Balneolaceae bacterium | reverse complement strand
TCACCAAATGGACAGGTAATTTACATTGATCCTTTTCTATCGGGTAATCCCAAAACTCCGGATGAATTCAAAAATCCGGATGATGTAGACTTCATCCTGCTCACACACGGCCATGAAGATCATGTGGGTGATACACTCGATATTGCCAAAGAAACCGGATGCACAGTTGTCGCTCAGGTGGAACTTTCGCATCTGCTGAAGAAGAACGGACTTGAAGAAGATCAGGCTGTGGAATTTAATAAAGGCGGCACTATTCATTTTGATGATTTTTCTGTAACACTGGTCAGTGCAAATCACAGCTCATCGTTTGGAGGAGAGTATGCCGGAGAGGCCGGCGGCCTGGTTATTTCGTTTGAAGGAGATATCTGTTTCTATCACCTGGGAGATACCAATATCTTTACTGATTTGGAAATTTACGGAGAAATGTACGATCCGCATGTTATTGCAGTGCCGATTGGTGATTACTATACAATGGGGCCACAGGAAGCTGCAATGTGCTGTGAAATGATCGGTGCCAAAGTAGCAGTGCCAATACATTACGGCACCTTCCCGGTACTTACAGGCACAGCCGAAGAATTTAAAAAATTTACCGAAGATTACTCCGAAACCGAAGTAGTGATCCCGGAACCGGGAGAACAATTTCTTGGGGGTTGAATCTCAAGCTTGCTCCTGCCTGGCTCAGAATCTCCTCTTGACTAATCAGGAGATTCTGCAGGCCTGGAGATTTTAAACATAAGCGTTCAAAATAAAGAAAATCATAACACCGGTAACGGAAACATAGAGCCATATCGGGAACGTCCACTTCGAAACTTTCCGGTGAGTTTTAAATTTTCCCGAAAAAGCAAAATAGTAGCTTGTAAGAACCAGCGGAACCACAAAAGCAGAGAGAATAATGTGTGAGATCAGGATGGTAAAATAGAGCGGCCTGATGAATCCCTCGCCGGGAAATGGTGTGTGACCCACAAAATTGTGGTAAATAAGGTAGCTGATTAAAAATAAGCTGGAAGCTACAAATGCCGAAAGCATAAACTTCATATGGCCTACGTAATTTTTTCTTTTTATAGCTGCAAAACCTGCTATAATTAAAACAGTACTAATGCTGTTTAACAGCGCATTCAGGGCAGGGAGCTGATCTACCCAGGTTGCTGTTGTGTCTGTCGTTTCGCGGAAGTAAAGAAGATAGATCAGAAATAGAAAAGCCAACCCGCTGATTAGTAAAATCAATCCGATAGCTTTGGGTACACTCACCTCTTTGAAAAATTGAACTGTGAGTTTATTATGCAGATTCGAATCCATATTAAATTCTTAAGTTTGATAATTCGCGCACAAAAAATAAAGATTTCTGCGATCAGAAGTTTTCTTAAATGTCCCAATTAACAACGCTTTTTGATAAATAGTTTGAATGAGTTCAATTGAGAAAGTGAATCGGGTTCTCATAAATCACTATCTAACAGCATTTTTTAAATGCTTCGAAATTCAGCCGTATAATTGAGAGTATCTTCTCTGAATTAATAGAAAAAAGTTGGGGGATTTTTAAGCAATTATATGGGCAGTGTCCTATCTTATCCCACGATTTAAGTCGGCCTGTGTTAATTATCCTTCTGTTATTTAGACTCATTTTAAATATGGGTAGGGGGCACAAATACGGTATGCGAATTTTGCTATTATTCGGTACCTTTTCAGGCTTAACGCCAATAATCAATCGCATTCGAATCATTAGGTAATACGTAAACGAATTTTATGGCTCAGATTTTTCCAAAATGGACCAATGAGGCTCCGCGAAGAATTCTTGTTGGTTCTATCATTCTTTTAAATGCAATCGTTTTTGGTGTATGGTATTTCTTTTCTCCTGAATTTTTGGATGTGGGTTATGCTCCGGTACAACCTGTTCCTTTTAGCCATACCGTTCATGCGGGGCAGCTTGGCCTCGATTGCCAATATTGTCATACACAGGTTACGGAATCGAAGTATGCTAATATTCCGGCCACACAAACATGTATGAATTGTCACAATCAAATCGCAACAGACAGCGAAGATCTCGAACCTGTTTTTGATAGCTGGGAGTCCGGCGAGCCAATTGAGTGGATTCGGGTTCATATGCTTCCCGATTACGCCTATTTTAATCATGCAGCACATGTTAATGTTGGAGTGGGTTGCGAATCCTGTCACGGTCGTGTAGACCGCATGGATGTTGTATATCAGGCAATGCCGCTAAGTATGGGCTGGTGCCTGGACTGCCACAGGGAACCTGAAAAGCATGTTCGGCCTGTCTCAGAAGTGACTACTATGGGTTATACTGCAGAAAATCAGTTGGAACTGGGCCGGGAGCTGGTTGCAAAGCATAATATTAATGCACCTACATATTGCCAAAGCTGTCATTACTAATTATATGAAGCTCTGTACAACACCACGAGTATTTAATAAATCAATCTCTATAGAATGAGTGATCAGTCGAATCAAACTACATACTGGAAAAGCTTAAACGAGCTCGCTCAAAACGAAGAGTATAAAAAGTATGCTGAACGCGAATTCCCTGAAAATGCAACCGAACTTACCGATCAGGTTTCGCGAAGAAGCTTTCTGAGAGTGATGGGGGCTTCTATCGCTCTCGCCGGATTTGCATCGTGCCGGAAGCCGGTTCAAAAAATTCTTCCTTATTCACGACAGCCCGAAGACATGGTGCTGGGTGAGCCGCTTTTTTATGCAACTTCCATGCCATTTCAGGATAGTGTTACAGGACTCCTGATTACCAACAATGAGGGGCGCCCTACTAAAATTGAGGGGAATCAAGATCACCCCGCAAGTGGTGGCCGAACAAGTATCTATAATCAGGCAAGTGTACTGGGAATGTACGATCCCGATCGGTCCCGATCCCCGCGAAGAAATGGCGAAAATGTAAGTAAAAATGATTTTGTTGAATTTGCCGCTGATCATTTTAATAACAACAACGGCAGAATTTTATTTATAGATGAGGCAACATCATCACCCACTTATCACAGGTTAAAGGAGCAGATCCTTGATAATTATGATGCAGACTGGGTGACTTATGAGCCTTTCTCTGAAAACAATGCGATCGAAGGAACACAAATTGCGTTTGGCCAGCGTCTTCGAACAGTGAATCATTACGATGAAGCTGACCTGGTTTTGGCTCTTGATGATGATTTTATGAGTCCGCAGGCTCACAAGAACAGCGTGGAAAACTCACTTAATCTGACATCCAGGCGAAAAGTGGAGTCGGTTGATGATACCATGTCTCGTATCTACAGCGTGGAAAATGCATTTACCAACACCGGTTCATACGCCGATCACCGTCTGCGGCTGAAGTCCTCTCAGATTGCGCCATTTACATTTGCCCTTGCCTCCAGGCTTGCTGAGTCCGTGAGTGGCCTATCGGCCTTTGAGGGGGTTTCGAACGATTTCAGCGGCCACGATTGGATTGATGTACTGGCAGACGAACTTCTCAATAATCAGGGCGGTTCTGTTATCACTTTGGGTGCACAGCATTCACCGGAAGTTCATGCAGCCGTTGCCGCGATGAACCTTGCCCTTGGCAATGAGGGCAGCGCAGTTACTTACCACGAGCTTCCCTACCGGGTGAATCGTGATGAAAATCAGGCATTTATTGATGCTATTTCGGAACTGCAAGCCGGTGAATTTGATACGGTTGTTCTTATTGGCGGAAACCTTATTTATAATGCGCCCGCTGATCTTAACATTGCAGATGCACTTGGAAATGCAGGCACAACCATTCAACTTTCCGAATATTATGATGAGACCTCGCAGGCATGCCACTGGCATGTGAACCGTGCACATTATCTCGAAGCATGGGGCGACGGACTCTCCTACACCGGTCAGCGTTCTATCATTCAGCCTCAGATTCAGCCACTGTTCAACGGTATCAGTGCGGTAGAATTTCTTGGAATTCTTCTGAACGGTGAAGAAACCAGCGGTTATGAGCTGGTTCAGGATACCTGGTCGGACGTTATTACATCAGATTTTACAAGAGAATGGGAGCGGGTGCTACACGACGGTTTGGATACAGAGAGCGGATTTGATTCTGCTTCTGTTTCACTTTCCGGCAATTTTGCATCTGCTGTAGAAGGTTCACTCGGGCAAAGTGAAGTTTCAGGAATTGAGATTGCAATCAAGCCTGACGCTCGCGTATTTGATGGCCGTTTTGCCAACAACAGCTGGCTTCAGGAGCTGCCTGAACCTATGACAAAAATTACCTGGGACAATGTTGCTTTGATGAGTGCGGCCACCGCCGAAAGTATCGGAATCAATCCGCAGCGAAGTTTCAGAAATAATGATGTACCCAAAGTCCGGATATCAGCCGGAGGAGAAACCATCGAGATTGCTGCCTGGGTAGAACCGGGACATGCCGATGATTCTATTACACTAACCGTAGGATACGGCCGCAGCAATGTAGGCCGCGTTGCCGATGGAGTTGGGGTTGATACTTATCCCCTCCGAACTACAGAAAATCTCTTCTTCCAGGCGGCAGATGTTGAACCCGTTGGCAGTACCTATGAAGTTGCGTGTGTTCAGGATCATCACAGCCTTGAAGGACGTGATATGATTCGCACAGCTACTCTCGATGAATACCGTGAAAATCCCGATTTTGCTACATTCAAAAGTTTTCACGGCTTTGAAGTACCCGGTATGAAACAAGCTCTTGAAAAGGGAGATGACAGAGGACCTGTTTCTCTTTTTAACGAGCATTACGGGCCGGACCATCAGCCACAGTGGGGAATGACCATTGACCTGAATTCCTGTTTTGGATGCGGAGTTTGTACCATTGCCTGCCAGGCCGAGAATAACATCCCGGTAATTGGTAAGCGCGAGGTGGGACGCCGAAGAATCATGCACTGGATCAGAACCGACCGCTACTATGAAGGCGATGCAGAAAATCCCACAGCGTATCACCAGCCGGTTCCATGTATGCACTGTGAACTGGCGCCATGCGAGCAGGTTTGTCCGGTTGCCGCCACCACGCACAGTGAAGACGGTATTAACCAGATGACTTATAACCGCTGTATCGGTACAAGATACTGTATGAACAATTGCCCTTTCAAGGTTCGGCGCTTTAACTTCTTCAACTACACGAAAGAGTACCTGACGACAGGCAATGACCCCGAAATTATTCAGATGGCGATGAACCCCGAAGTAACGGTTCGTTTCCGTGGTGTGGTTGAAAAGTGTACATATTGCGTACAGCGTGTGAACCGGGAAAAAATCAAATCGAAAATTGCCACCGGTTCCAGAAAACCGGAAGATGGTGCGGTTAAAACAGCTTGCCAGCAGGCATGTCCTGCAAATGCAATTTCTTTCGGAGACCTTACCGACAGTGATAGCGAAGTTTCCAGAAAGAAGCGAAACGACAGAAATTATGTCATGCTTGAGGAGATGAATGTTCGTCCAAGAACATCATATCTGGCTCGCCTGACAAACAAAAACCCTGAATTGGCTTAATTCAACAAAGGATTTAATTGCAACTGACTGAACATGAGTAAAACGTACGAATACGTTCCGGAGCCCGCTCTTGTAAAGGGTAACCACGATTTTAAGGACATAACCGCAATGGTTACCGACATAAACATGCGGCCCACACCGAAAGCATGGTATGTCGCTTTTGGAATATCAAATATACTCCTGCTAATCCTGCTGGTAGCTGTTGCTTACCTGATATGGGAAGGAACCGGTATTTGGGGATTAAATCAGCCGGTTGGCTGGGGCTGGGCAATTATCAACTTTGTTTGGTGGGTTGGGATTGGCCACGCAGGTACGTTAATTTCTGCGATTCTGTTTCTGTTCCGGCAGGGATGGAGAACGGCCATTAACCGTTTTGCCGAAGCAATGACCATTTTTGCGGTGATGTGTGCGGGCCTGTTCCCTGCCATTCACGTCGGACGTATCTGGGTCATTTACTGGGTTTTCCCGATACCCAATCAAATGGCGATGTGGCCAAACTTTAACAGTCCGCTGTTGTGGGATGTATTTGCAGTTTCTACCTATTTTACGGTTTCACTTCTTTTCTGGTATGTGGGTTTAATTCCCGATCTCGCGACAATCCGTGACCGGATTAAAAGTAAAATTGGAAAAGTTCTATATGGTACGTTTGCTCTCGGATGGAGAGGAAGTAACCGTCACTGGTGGAACTATGAAAAATCATATATGATTCTGGCCGGGCTGGCGACTCCGCTGGTACTTTCAGTGCATACCATTGTATCTTTTGACTTTGCAGTGTCGCTCATACCGGGGTGGCACACCACGATTTTTCCACCTTACTTTGTGGCTGGAGCGGTATTCTCGGGTTTTGCGATGGTACTGTCACTAATGATTATATGTCGAAAAATTTACGGCCTGGAAGATATTATGACCGTAGACCACATCGAAAAAATGAATATTATTGTACTGGTTACCGGTACAATGGTAGGTTTTGCCTATGCGATGGAATTTTTCATTGCCTGGTATGGCGGTGTTGAATATGAAAAGGCAATTTTTATTCTTCGGGCCACCGGGCCTTATGCCTGGGCTTACTGGATCATGGTAACCTGTAATGTGGTTTCACCACAATTCTTCTGGTCGAAGAAACTCAGAAGGAATGTGGCTTTCACATTTGTTATTTCAATTGTAGTGAATATTGGAATGTGGTTTGAGCGTTTTGTGATAACAGTTACATCTCTGTCACAAGACTTTTTACCTTCTTCCTGGGGTTACTACTCCCCAACTATGTGGGATGTGTTGACTTATGTTGGTACATTTGGCCTGTTCTTTACATTTTTCCTGTTGTTTCTCCGCTTCCTGCCAATGGTGGCAGTTGCCGAATTGAAAGGTGTAATGCCTCAGGCAGACCCACACAATTACAATGAAGATGGAGAATATGTGCCTCCGAAAATTGAAGTACCCGAACCAACGAATAAATCTGTATAACAAGTTTACCGATGGAAAAAGCGAAATCTGAAAAAACCCTTTATGGTATTCTTGCCGAATTCAGCAATCCAAAAACGCTGATGGATGCTGCCAAACAAATTACCAATAATGGATACAGGCATTATGATACATTTAGTCCGTTTCCTATTCACGGGATGGATAAAGCCATGAGCCTTAAAAAGTCCAAACTTGGATGGATTGTTTTTGGGCATGGACTACTTGGTTTTACCGGTGCTATTGCCATGATTTACTTTATGATGGTTGTGGATTATCCGATCAATATCAGTGGAAAGCCGCTAATGAATTTTCCTGCATGGGTCCCAGTAATTTTTGAACTAACGGTACTTCTTTCGGCATTTGGAGCTGTATTTGGAATGTTTTTTCTGAATGGACTGCCAAAATTGAACCATCCATTATTTAATTCAGAAAACTTTAAAAAAGCAACAGATGATGGCTTTTTCGTGTGCATCGAATCGGAAGATCCGCAGTTTGAACCCGAAAAGGTTCAGCAGTTGCTGAAAGATATCGGCGCCACCAATATCGAACGGATTTACGATGAGTAAACGATCATCAACACCAAATTTCTCAATACTGTTTTAAGATTATGAAATTGGCTCTAAAACCTTTAAGTGTTATCGTCTTGCTATCTGTTGTAATGCTCTCTTGTCGAGGTCAGCAGACAGATAAGCCACCAATACGCCATCATTTTAATATGAATTTCCAGGAGCGCTTTAATGCTCAGCAGGAAAATCCATTTTTCGAGGATGGTATGGCGATGAGAATGCCTGTGGAAGGTACTGTCGCAAGAGGAAATCTGCGACACGATGTTGCCCTGTTTGAAGGAGTCGGCGAAGATGGTGATTATATTGATGATATACCAGTTGATGTTACCCGCGATTTTCTTTATCGCGGAAAAGACCGTTATGATATATATTGTCAGGTGTGCCATGGCGGCACCGGAGATGGGCAGGGAGTTATCATGACAGGTGGTTATGGTTATGTGCCTGCACCCACTTTTCATTCTGAAAGCAGCCGTAATATGCCAGCCGGTGAATTCTACTCGGCAATTACCGAAGGTATCCGAACAATGCCATCTTATGCTACACAAATCGGTGTAGAAGACAGATGGGCCATAGTTGCGTACATTCGAGCATTGCAAAGAAGTCAAAATGTTCCAGAAGCTGAAATGGAACGTTATGATTTAGATCTTGCTGAACTTCAGCGAATTTTTGATGAAGAACAAGTACGAGCTGAAGCACTTGCTGCAGCACGGGCGGTTCGAGGTGATGATGAAGTTTCGGTTGAAAGAGGTGAAAGACTTTATATACAGAATGCATGTCAGGCTTGTCACTCACTGGATGGACGCGATCTTGTAGGTCCTACATTTCTTGGACTTTACGGTTCGGAAAGAGAATTTACTGATGGCACCACAGCAGTTGCCGATGAAGATTACATTATCGAATCTATTGTAGAGCCGGGTGCACTTATAGTGGAAGGCTACGACAATGTAATGGTACCATACACCCATTTATCAGAAAGTGAACTTCAATCTCTGGTTGAATTTATCCGATCGTTATCAGACGAATAATTTCGAGCGAAAAAAGTAGAATTAAATGGCTTCAACAAGTCCAAAATTAACCGATTCAGTTCAACTCCCAGCCAACATGGATGTGGCCAAAACTTTTTATGGTTTTGGCATTGTTGGGCTGATAGCAAGTTTAGTTGGTTATTTTCTTAATAAAGATCAGTTTTTCTTTTCCTATTTAACAAGCTTCACCATTTTTACAAGTGTGGCACTGGCATCATTGATTTTGGTAATGATTCACCATATTACCAAATCTTCATGGGGTACGGTTTTACGCAGAATTCCGGAGTCATTTATGTCAAATCTCGGGATTTGGTCATTATTCATGATTCCTGTAATTCTTGGAATGAGCAGCTTGTACTCCTGGACAAATGCAGAATATGTGGCCGAAGATCCGATCATGCTCGGGAAGGTACCTTATCTTAATATTCCGTTTTTTGTTATAAGGCAGTTTATCTATTTCGGAATCTGGGGCTACATGGGTTACAGGTTGCACAAGGTATCGGTTGAGATGGATAGAACAAATGACTGGGGCCTTACTCAGGTTCTTAAAAACATTAGTGCTCCCGGTATTCTGATATTTTCATTTACGGTGGCTTTTGCATCTTTCGACTGGTTGATGTCTCTGGATGCTCACTGGTTTTCCACTATGTTTGGTGTATACTTTTTCGCCATGAGTTTCCAGGTTATTTTCCCGATTATCATTCTGATGGTGTTTTGGCTGCATAAAAAAGGAATCCTGACAAATACCATAGGCAAAGCCCATATCTACGATTTGGGTGCATGGTTTTTCGGCTTTACTGTATTTTATGCATACATCGCATTCAGCCAGTTTTTGCTTCAATATTATGCCAATATACCGGAAGAAACTCTTTGGTTTTATTTCAGACTTGAAGGAAGCTGGGCTTTTGTAACCTATGGACTTTTGATATGCAGGTTTATCATTCCCTTTATTGTATTGTTGAACCGCGATTCAAAACATCATTATAAACTGCTTATTTTTGCCTCAATACTGGTGATATTTATGCATATTGTAGAAATTCACTGGATTGTGATGCCTGTACTCAATGAGGGAGGGGTATCACTTAGCTGGCTCGATTTCGCAACATTCATCGGATTAGGTGGCATTTTTATGGGTCTGTTCTTCCAAAGATTTAAGAAACATAACATCGTTCCGGTGAACGATCCAAAACTGGCAGATTCCCTCAACAAGCATTATCATCAATAAATCTGATCAATCTGATTCGGCATGAGCAAGCAATCAAAAAAATTTACTGAAGAAGAAAAGGCGGCAATTGCATTAAAAGCTGCTGCCGGCGGAGATAATGCCGTGCAAGAACTTGCAAAAAAACATGGTGTTAGCGAAAAAGAAATTCGCGAATGGATACGCGAAACTGATGCATCATCCGTTGAAGAATCAATTGAAGAAGTCTCGTTAGATGCTTCTGATGATTTTGTAAAATCTGTTGAATATGGGGCGACGTTCGATAAATTGAATTATCCTCGTCTTGCTTTTTGGTCCATTTTCGGAACAGTTACAATTGTAATTTTTATTATTGCGATCATGTATATTCATGATTATACGAGATCTTCGAGTGCACAGGACGGTGCCCAGAGAAGCCAGTTCTACAATATTGAAGAGCTTCAGCAGAAAGATCGCGCCAGGCTGGAATCGTTTGGTGTTGTTGATCCCGATGAAGGTATATACCGAATTCCAATAGACAGCGCTATTACACTTATTGCAAACGAAGAATAGATTCACTTTTAGAAATATGAAACACACACTGACAATCTTTTTAACGATTTCAGTGTTTTTCCTTTTTGATACGGCCATTGCCCAGCTTAATCAAAGCCCAGCCGCAGTTGCAGGTGTGGGAGTCGATGAAAAGCTTGGTGAAACCATTCCAATGGATCTCCGTTTTGCCAACTCTGAAGGTGATTCGGTGAGTATTGGAGAGCTGATGAAAGATGGAAAACCTGTACTTTTAAATCCGCTCTATTACGATTGTCCCGTATTGTGCGGATTGGTGCTGGATGCTGTTTTTAAAGTAGTGAATGAACTGGTTTGGAGTCCGGGGAAAGATTACACAATTATTTCATTCAGTATTGATCCTGAAGAAACGCCTGAACAAGCAGCGGCCTCAAAGGAGACATACCTGACAGACCTTAACAGGCCCGGAGCAGAAGATGGATGGCACTTTTTAACCGGAAATGAAAAAGCCATACAAGCATTAACCGATGCAGTTGGCTTCAGGTACAAATATGATGAACGTCTTGGTGAATATATTCACCTGGCCAGCATCATGATGATTAGTCCCGAAGGTGTTGTAACCAGATACCTCTACGGAGCCTCATTCAGAGAATTTGATCTGAGAAATGCTCTTTATGAAGCTGCCGACGGAACCATCGGTTCAACGCTTGACAGGGTGTTATTTTACTGTTTTACATATGATCCATCCTCGCAAAGTTATGTACCCGTTGCGATGAACATAATGAAGCTCGGTGGCTTGGCTACCGTCATTATTCTGGGTATATTTCTGGGCGTTTTTTGGAGACGCGAGCGAGGTTCTTCACAACCAAAAAAATTCGAGATACTTGATGAATAGACTAAGCGAATTTATGCTTCCACCTGCCAAAAGCACACTTGCGGCTGAAACGGATGCATTATTCCATTTTATAAACGTTACAAGCATAATTCTGTTAGCCGGAATTACATTTGCAATTGTTTACTTCTCCTGGAAGTATCGAAGGCGATCCGAAGATGATGTAACCCCTGTAATTACTCATAACAATAAGCTCGAAATTACCTGGTCTGTTATACCTCTCATCCTTGTAATGATCGTATTTGGCTGGGGCTTTACTGGCTATCTGAATCTCACTACCGCCCCGGACGATTCTTATGAAATCCGTGTGGTTGGTAAAAGCTGGCTTTGGGAATTTCATTATGAAACCGGACATGTAAGCGTTAATGAGTTGCACGTTCCGGTAAATCGTCCGGTAAAACTGATAATGAGTTCAGATGATGTTCTTCACTCATTTTATATACCTGATTTCCGGGTTAAAATGGATGTCCTTCCTAATCGGTATACATCTGTTTGGTTTGAAGCGATTGAAACTGGTGAATCGATCATTTACTGCGCAGAATATTGCGGAAATGCTCATTCCAATATGCTTGCCACAACTTATGTGCATTCAGTCGAAGATTTTGAAACGTGGCTCGAAACAGCAGGTTCTGCCGATGATGATATGGATCCCGTTGAGCTCGGTGAACAACTTGTAACCCGAAACGCGTGCGATACCTGTCATTCGACAGATGGTACACGTCTGCAGGGGCCAAGTTTCCAGGGACTATGGGGTTCTGAAAGAGAAATGCAGGATGGAGAAATTGTAACTGTTGATGAAAATTATGTACGTGAAAGTATCCTCGAACCAAATGCGAGAATCACGGCAGGTTTCGATCCGGTAATGCCTTCCTATTCCGGTACCCTTAGCGATCGTCAAATCGATGCAATTATTGAGTATTTAAAAACCTTACAGTAAGTAGATGGCAACGAACGAAGAAAATTCGAATACAAAAAAATTACAGGTACGGCGCTTTAAGCCGGAAGAAAATCCCGAAAAACATTACCTGAATGAGGAAAAAGGTATATGGGCATGGATGACAACCGTCGATCATAAGAAAATCGGCCTGTTGTATCTTGGTTCTATCACCTTCTTTTTCTTTGTGGGTGGTGTTTTAGCTCTTCTGCTCAGAACGGAATTGTTAACTCCTGCGCAAAGTTTTATCGATGCAGATACCTACAATCAGGTATTTACACTGCACGGTGCAATCATGATTTTCTTTTTCCTGATACCTTCCGTGCCGGCTGTACTTGGTAACTTTGTGCTTCCTTTGCAGCTCGGGGCTAAAGATGTAGCTTTTCCCCGACTAAACCTTGCAAGTTATTATATCTACGTTATCGGTGCGTTATTTACACTCTTTGCCATTTTTACAGGTGGTGTAGACACCGGCTGGACATTTTACACACCCTACAGTGCCACAACCGGTGGTAATGTGATGGCGATGACTTTCGGAGTATTTATTCTGGGTTTTTCATCGATCCTGACCGGATTGAACTTTATCGTGACAATACACAAAATGCGGGCTCCCGGTATTACCTGGAATAAG
>SLGL01000483.1 GCA_007123785.1 Balneolaceae bacterium | reverse complement strand
ACAAATTAATGATTCTATTCAAAAAAAAATTATTTCATATAATCTGGAAATTTAAGACTTTCATTCTCCGACCATCAAAAAAAGAATGGTTATTGAAATGAAATTCAAAATCAGATTGTAATTCATCCTGGATGTTTTTTCAATTTGAAAACAACATTCGTTCGATGAGTTTTTTATTGTACTCAAATATGCCGTTCGAACAGGGACAGGATATCAACGAGGTGATGGAACCCAACCGTGGAGTATATACAGCATTTGCACCGAGTTGCCGGCTGCGTTCGAACAGACTTATATATCAAATGGAAACCAGCATATAGTACGCGGTGGTGGAACATTGTCGATATGCAGTAATACTGTGATGGCAAAAATATCGATTTAGCCCGCATTTCTCACACTAAAATTATTTGAAAACGATATGCACCTAATTGTTATCAACTTATAATTCAATATAAACTTTTTTTAAAAATCTGTTATTAGAAGTGAAATAGCTCGGTTAAAGAAAAAAATCACCAAGCGACTTTTCGAAAAATAAACCAATTTAGAAGATTTGGTCGATCCCGGATCGTCTCATCCAATAACTCTCCCATACTTTTACAGTTGACACGACACTGATCTTCCTCCGCCGATCAGATTAGAATTTGAAAAAATGATGATATGAGTGTAAGCTATCCTGAGGTTTTTCTTAAACTAACTCAATTTTCTATCCCGGATTTTTCGCAAAGTGATTATTTCCTCTGCAAGGCGATGATAAAATGGCAGCGGAAACAGTGGGTTTTATCAGAAGACTCGATATTTTTATCATAAAAAAGTATAAATAATAAGGTTACAACATGCTTAACCTGTTTACTTTGAGATATCCGGGTTAAACTAATTCGTAAACAATCGGGATCACTCTGCGTTCTTCTCATAGATTTTTTTTGTTGCCAGTCCGCGCGCAATCGTTCCTGCCAATAACAATAGATAAACACCCGGTAGCAGCGGATAGGAAAACTTTTCCAGTGGATTAATCATAGCGAGGATAAAAACACTGAACCATGAGACCATCGAGACTGCGCCGGTAACAAAAGCAAACCTGATAAGTCCACTGTTCTTCTCCATCTCACCCTCACGAAATGAAATCTTCTCCATTTCCGGGACTATAAAGAGATTAAGCAGAATTCCGTTCAATATTACCACAAACACACCCGTCATCTTCATTTGGAAACGCGGGTTTTCAAGGTAAGTGCCCGGATCGGTCAGGGTGAGGGCAACCCCGCTCACAATCAATAAAATGAGCCCGAAAATAATCATCTGTGAAATCAGGTGCATGATTACCGCCTCCCTCGATGATATCTTCAGATTATTGAGAAAGTGAAAGATCATGACATCTAAAATAAATGCGCCACCCAGGCCCAGCACCAGTCCAAGCAAATGCAGAGTGAGAGTAAATACTTTTGCAGTTTCCAGCAGTGGTTGGGTCACAACATCTGGCCGATGCCAAATAAGAAGTGTAAGAAATGCGCTGAGCAGAAGCATTAAAAGTACCCGCCACCGAAAATGATCTGCAATTCCCGTCACCAGTACCTGCTTGAAAAACAACAGAAGGAATACAATACCCGAAAACATCAGCAGGCCGAGTTCCAGCTCCGGCATAGATGTAGATGTGACCCAAAGCCACACATATGCCAGTAGCAAAATCGCAAAATAGCCCGCTGCTATACGTTCTATCGGTACTTCCAGGAACAGTACCTTCTTAATATGTGCCACCGGATGTCGGTTTGCAGGATCATCATCAAAGGGCTCTCTATGTGGCATATTTTTTTGTGTTTTATACAGCGAAAAAATAGCACCGGACAGGGCGAAGATGAGAATAATGTGAATAAGCGACATAAAAATATTCAGATTTTAATACTGGTATCGGGCTACCCAAAAATTAAAAAAAGCCTTTGGATGAACCAGTTCAAAAACCTGTCAGATTACACGCAAACCCAACAGTAGTTTCGCTTGGATAGCAAGTAATATCTAACAGGGATAACTTATAGTAAATATGTCAAATGTAATTTAACCTTTTGATTTATGGTATTTTATGGGCCAACATAAGAGCATTCGGAAATAAACCCAGTTTTTCTGCTAAATTTTCCTCTCAGATGACGTCTAATTTATAATGACTCTCATGCATATAAAGCTCCGAAGGACATTCGTGTATAGTTCTTTGCCTGCCCTGCGAAGCTTCCCTGAACCTCAAAGTTTTACGTAGTGGTTTGCCCAGCAAATTCCTTGTTGAGGAAAATTATCTTGGTGATGACTCCAAGCTAACTACTGATTTTCAAGCCAGTTATTCCACCGCATCTGAACATCATCGTAATTTTCGCTCCACCACTCTGTATCAAAAATCAGTTGTTTTTCAAGATTTGGTGGATTGGTCGGCAGCCTTTCTCTCTCTTCTTCGGTCAGGACTTCAAGCGCGTCACTGTTAACCGGGCCGTAGGGAATTAGCCTGGCCATCTCGCTTTGCGCTTCAACCGAAGAGGCATAAGCAATAAATTCCATTGCGGTTTCACTCATTGAGGATCCGCTCAAAACCATCCACCAGTCAAAATCAACAATTCCGCCCTGCCAGATGTAATCAACAGCAAAATGATCTTCTTCAATATTAGCATAGATACGCCCATTGGTACCCGGTGTCATCACAACTTCCCCGTCCGAAAGCAGTTCGCCAGGATCGGCAAGGTCATCCCACCAGATCAATTGAAAGTTATTCTCTTCAAGATCCTGTTTCAATTCATCCAGTTTTTCAAAAGCCCTGTCAAGATCCAGTGGATAGAGTTGATCTTTACTAACTCCGTCTGCAATCAATGCAATCTCAAGTGTTCGACGCGGATCATTTCGCAACCCCCTGGAGCCCTCAAACTGGTCAACGTCAAAAAAGTCGGCCCAGGAAGCGGGTGACATCTCACCAAATGCGTTGGTACTGTAGGCAAGTACAAATGACCAGGCCATAATACCTGTACCATGAGTATGTATCGCATCGGGATTCATGACGGAAGTGTCAATTCCGGAGTAGTCGATTGGCTCCAGGATTCCATCCCTTTCACCCAAAATGACCATATTTCCCTCCACATTCACAATATCCCAAAAGACGTCTATGGATTCTGCATGATCAACCACAGATTCATAAAGTCCATTATAAACTACATCCTCCACTACTCTGCCGTATTCTACAGAATATGGCTGAAACATTGAAAGCTGCAGCACTTCCTGCCATTTACCTCCATAAGAAGCAATAACAAGGGATTCCTCTTCATTATTATCATTGTTCACACAAGAGAGAAGCATGCAAGGTATTACAGCTATAAGTAAAAGGTTGCTAATAAAAGATCGATTTTCAGTTAGATGCATAAACAGACCCATGAATATAGTTTACTTTAATTATAAGATTTAAAAATTTTAATAAATGAAAGATAGGATAATTTAGAGACCATCATAACTTTTTTT
>SLGL01000326.1 GCA_007123785.1 Balneolaceae bacterium | reverse complement strand
TTTATACTAAAACATTTGCGGTACCGGGAAACAGATAGCCAGTTTCTTCGATCTGCTTATCCGAATCTGTTTCGTCGCCATAATTTAGAAGATGATAACTTGATGAACAGATTCCGAAGTTCTAATTATGATATAATTTATGCAGGTTATTTGTCTCCATATGATGAGATGATAAAAGATATAGCCGAAGAGGCAGAGGTAGATTGGAAATTGGTGGTTGCCGTGATGGCACAGGAATCATCATTTAATCCGGATGCAGAGAGTGTGGCTGGTGCTTTAGGTCTCATGCAAATCATACCCCGTTTTTCATTGATTGAGAATGAAGAACTGCTTTATGATCCTGAAACTAATATCCGTGAAGGCGTACGGTATCTGAAAAAGCATTTAGAAAATAACGCTCATCTTGATTCTCTTAACAGATATTCGATGGCGTTAGCTACCTACAATGTTGGTAGTGGAAACATATCCGATGCAAAACGACTCGCGGTTCAGCTTGGTAATAATCCTGATGAATGGATATATATTGCTGAGGCGTTGCTAAAATTGATGCACCCGGAATATTATGAAGACGCCCGTTATGGATATAAGCGAGGGACTGAAACCGTAAACTATGTTAAAGCTGTATTGAATAGGTACAGTGAATATCATACTGTGAACCAATGGGCAGGACATCTTGAGGATTAATAAGTTAGGGGGGAAGGTATTATGGCTTCATGCCTGGTAATGTCATATCAGTCAATACATTACATCTGCCATTATCTCACCTGGTTACTTCACAAGTATGATTGAGTACTCCGTAGAAAATAAAATAATAGTACGCATGAGGCAGAAGTTTTTTTAATCTGCAAAATTTTCCATCAATGCATTTCCACCTCACAACTCTTAATCGCAGGCCGATAAAAGTTAAATTGCACATTGGGGTGATCAGCAAGCAGCGACATTGGTACGGAACTGTCCATGATTTTTTTGCTGATCATCAGAGTGGTGAGGCGCATTCCGAACGGGTTGTCGTGGACTCCGCCATGCCAGATCGATACTTTTTCCGATTTCCAGGTTTCAGCGGGCCCAACTGTAACGGCCTTTGTGGGTACGCCGGTAACAACACCCCCGCCGGATGTGCGGGCATTTTGGGTGATGGTGGAAGGGTGTAACTCCACAACCCGTGTTTGAAGCTTTCTGTACTCTTCGGGCGATGGCGGGGCATCTGTATATTTCCCTTCCCGCTTTACAGGGTCATTAAAAGCCCAGTGTTTGATCTCCCCCTGTCCGCCCTGCATCACAACACAACGAACTCCTTCCCAGCTTTGAATAAATTCCCCGGTATCGGCTTTGGGGAAATGAAGGTTTGCCTCCGGTATTCTCAGTTCCGGATTGATCTGGTTAAAACAGAGATCCATATCCGCTTTTTTGAAAGACAAGGGATGATTTTCATTCACCTCTTTTCCGTCGATCACCCACTCATCCATCCCCCAGAAATGGGCATTTTTCAGGTCGATCTGTAATTCATTCACCAGCCGGGCTACAAGCGGCAACTGTTCGGTCGGCCCGATCGGCCCGCAAATTCCTGCCGGTTCACTGTCGGTTGCCTGTTTCCAGGCATGGATATATTCAAGTGCCTCGGCCAGGTAAAACTCCTCTAATGTATCATAAAAAACCACGTTAAACCCTTCCCGGCTGAGTTGCAGAAGGTCGTTTTCAGAAAGTTTTGCTGCATCATTCAGTAATTCATCATCCAGTGTCGTAAAATCCCACCAGCCCGGGGCCAGTATACTCTGCTTTCGTGCCATATTTGTTGATTATTTATGTTTGAAGTGTTTTGGTATAATCACCTAAAACCTCAGCCAGCAGGTTATCCTGCGGATACGCATGCCCCAGATGCTGGCGAAACCCTTCACCGTACGTTACACCGGCCAATTTTCCGCGGTCGGCAGAGAACTGTTTCATCGCCGTCATATATTCATCTATGCCGTGATGTTCCATCAGCCATTTCCGCTGGCTTTCGTGGCAGGCGAGCATTTTTTCTTTTGTCTCAATTACGGTAGAAATATCCACCACAAAATCAGGATCGATCTCTTTTCCGAATTTATCTTTTCCTTCCATCGGATCGATATAGTAAAGGTGCGGGGTGTGAAACCAGGGCGAAACCGGGTCGGTCGGGATGTTGGCAATTCCGGTGGCAAAAGATGCCGACTGTACAATTTTACTGGTCATTTCGTGATCCACCATGTAGCAGGTGGGGCTCATGGTGAGTATGATTTTCGGACGGACTTTCCGGATCAGCCTGATCACTTTTTTCAGTGTTGGTTCATCATAAAAAATGAAAAGATCGCGACACTCCATGCATTCATACCCGCTATCAAGAAGTGCTGCAGCTTTAGCGGCCTCGGCTTTTCGGATAGTGCTGATCTCTTCCGGGCCGAGATCTCTTGAACCGCAATCGCCTGCCGTCATCGTTGCCATTTCAATCTGCCATCCTGCCCTCTTCAGAAGCGCGAGCGTTCCGGCGCATAGGAATTCAGCATCATCGGGATGGGCTACGATGGCGAGGACGGTGTCTGTTTTACTGGAAGGGGTTGTGGTCATGTGGTTAGTCTGTAGAATTTATGATTATTCAGGAATTGATTTGGTGGGAGTTATCTCTACCTGTCATAACTACACACAAATATTCTTGTATAACCGAATTTATATCAAAAGGAGCAGTATCAAACCATTCAGGTTTCAGGAGAAATTCCCATTAAAGAAATATCCCCTCAAAACCTGACAGATTTTTTAAGGAGTCAATCCAGCTCAGAGAGTTTAACCGGTTTTCCGGTTTTGGCTGAGCGATCGGCGGCAAAAGCCACTTTGAAGGAATAAAATCCGGTTTCAAAATCGGTCAGCGGCATCGGTTCGCCTTTCTCGATGCTTTCCACAAACGCCTGAAACTGTGGCTGATAGGGATGGTCGTCCACATCACCGGAGTCGATCAGTGGTGCGGCAATCTGGCTCCATCTCTCTTTGGTGGTTCCTTTCAGCCTGGCACTATAAAATTTGTCATCAAGCAGACTGCCCTCACTTCCGTTCAGCTGGATGTGAAAATAATAGGGCTGAAGGGCGTCAATAACAGAAGCGACTTTGCCTATTCGCCCGTTTTTAAATTTCAACAGGGTTACCGAGGTAGTGTCATACTCGTAGGGCGTAAAATGCGGGCTTTTCGACTGATTGCTGTAACTGGTCACTTCTTCAACTTCTCCGCCCATGTACCAGAGCAGCAGATCGAGTGCGTGGCATCCGGCCGTCAAGAGGCTGCTTCCGCCCATATCTTCTTTAATATTCCATGTGTACTGCCCGTACCAGGGACCGATTCCGTGATAATAGTCCACCTCGCCATAATGCAGATCGCCCAGAAGCCCCTGCTCAAGCATCGAATGGATCGCCATAGCCTGACCGCTGAACCGCACTTCAAAACAGATACAGACTTGCACTCCGGCTTTCTGAAC
>SLGL01000174.1 GCA_007123785.1 Balneolaceae bacterium | reverse complement strand
TGGTATAGTAAAGAATTATCGGCTAATAGATAAATTGGGACGCGGCGGTATGGGTACGGTATATATGGCTGAAAGGGATGATAACCTCTTCAATAACCGGGTAGCTGTAAAAATTCTCAGGCGGGGAATGGATACCGAAGATATACTGAATCGTTTCCGTAATGAGCGGCAAATCCTTGCCCGGCTTAATCATCCCAATATTACACACCTGTTGGACGGAGGCATTACAAGCGACGGACGGCCGTATTTTGTAATGGAATATGTTGAAGGTATACCGATTACACAATACTGCGACAAGAAAAAACTCTCTCCTTTGCAGCGCCTTCACCTTTTTATTCAAATATGTGATGCTCTTGAATACGCCCATCAGAACCTTGTTATTCACAGAGATTTAAAGCCAGAAAACATCCTGGTTACCCCGCAGGGTAATGTAAAATTACTCGATTTTGGAATTGCCAAATTGCTGGACCCCAAACATTCCAGACCATATACCCTTCCCGGAAAGGGTAATAACATAATGACACCCGAATATGCAAGTCCGGAGCAAATTTGTGGCAAACCGATGAATACCTCAAGTGATATTTATCAGCTTGGATTGGTACTTTACTCGTTATTAAGCGGTCACAGCCCTCAAAAAACTGAAGGCTATTCACTTAAAGAGGCCGAACGAATCATTTTGGATAAAATTCCAGAAAAGCCTTCCCAAATAATATTAAAGTTATCACCCGAAAAACTGTTCGATATTTGCGAAAATCGATCCATCTCCCCTGCCCGGCTAAAATCATTTTTAAAAGGAGATATTGATACCATTATTCTAAGAGCAGTAAAAAAAAATCCCAAAGAGAGGTTCTCTACCGTAATGGAGTTAAAAGGGGATATTCTGCGCTTTAATAAGGGAGAACCCATTATTTCCCGCGGTGAGAACGTTGGATATAAACTCATTAAATTTACCAGGAGGAATCTTATCCCAATCTTTTTTGCCACACTTTTTCTAACCACATTGCTTTTGTTTGGTGCTTTTCATCACTTTTCAATAGCCGAACAAAGAAACCATGCACAACAGGAAGCAGCTAAAGCCGCTCATGTAACGGCATTTATGATGGACCTTTTTGAAGCAAATGATCCGGCACTATCTCAGGGTGATGAACTAACGGCAAGAGAACTCCTTGAAAAAGCTGAAACAAGAATTGCCTTGCTTGAAGGCCAGCCAGAAATTCAAGCAGAAATGTTTGATGTCACCGGGCAGATTTACAGACGCCTCGGTCTTTTTGATCGCTCGGAAGAGCTTCTCAATAATTCACTTGAATTACGAATTGAACTTTATGGCAGTGACCACCCCGAAACGATGACTGCTTTTGATCAGATTGGTCTTCTTTACAGTGATATGGGCCATTTCGAAGCGGCTGATTCACTTCACCGAAAAGTTCTTATGTCTCGAGAAAATACCCTGGCCTCAAATGATCCCGCTATCGCTGAAAGTTACAGTAACCTGGCGTACGTTGTCCGTCGGACCGGAAATATAAGCGAAGCGGAAAATATGTACCGGAAAAGCTTTGAGATTCGCCAAAAAACACTTGGAGCAGAGCATCCGCTAACTATAGAAAGTTTGAGTAGTCTTGGTGTTACCCTTTTAAATAAAGCACGATACATAGAATCTGAAGCAATTCTCAGCGATGTACTATACAGAAGGCGTGGATATTTAGGCAGTCATCATCCAGATTTGGCAATGAGTATCAACAACCTCGGAGCGGTATCTTTAAATCTTGGCAATTTTTCTAATGCAGAACAGCTATTTGAAGAATCTTACGAAATGAGAAAAAGTCTTTTTGGAGAGATGCATCCGAAAGTTGCGCTTGTACGGAATAATCTTGGTATAGCACAATTGGAGCAGAAAAATTATGAAATGGCTTCCTATCATTTTAAAAGTGCACTTCAAATCCGGAAGGAAATTCTTGGTGATCATAATGTAGCTGCTGCTATCAGCCGGTTTTGTCTTGGTGACTTGTATTGGCAAACGAACCGTTATGATGATGCATATTACATGCTCAGTAAGGCTTATGAGGTCTTTAAATCACAGCTCTCACCCGCCCATTCATTTGCAGCACGTACTCAAATGCTATTAGGGCTTACCCATTTGGGGCTCAGCAATTACGATGCAGCTTATGAATTTATGAGTAATGGTTTCGAAAAAGTAAAGGAAGTGCATAATGAGAATTCCCTGGAAATGGCGATAGCCCGGTGGCATTACGGAATCTATTTGAGCAAAACAGGAGAACACAACTCAGCAGAAGAATCGCTGCAAGCTTCGCTGCAAATTCTTCAGTTACTGGAAAATGGATCGACAGCCCGGCAAGAAAAAATCCGAATATATATTGAGCAAAACCGGCAGATCAGCAGTGATTTATAGTCCCTTTGATAAATATCTATAAATATTACAGATATTTTTTTTTAAAACATGTCCTTCTTATCCTTAAGCGATTTATAAAGCATCTCTCTTGCTCTGAAAATATGTGCTTTTACAGTTCCGAGTGGCAGATCTAACTGATCGGAAATTTCCTGATAGCTTCGTTCTTCAAGATGTCTCATTTCAATAACCTGTCTGTATTTTTCAGGCAAATTTATTATAGCCTCATGGATGATCGCCTTTCTCTCTTTTCGTATAATCGCACGGTCGGTTTCAGCCTCATCACTAATCTGGATCTCCATATCACCATCTTTCGTTTTTACTGGCTCATTAATGGAGGTAGTTTGAAGCTTCTTTTTCCGAAGATAATCTATCGTATGGTTTGTAGTGATTCGATATAACCAGGTTGAAAAGGCATAATTGGTATTGTAAGAACCAAGGTTATCAAAAGCTTTCATAAACGCCTCCTGTACAAGATCTTCAACCTGCTCATGGTTTTTTATCATTTTCAAAACATGGTAATAAAGCGGTTTTTGATATTTTTCCATCAAGCTTTTGAATGCTGTTTGATTCCCATTAATCGCTTGCCTTACAAACTTATCATCCTCAAGGCTACTTGAAGATGCATGTTCACGTACAGGATTTTTTTCTTTTGAATCTTCGGAACTGCTCATTTAAATCATTTTATTTTAAAACAGAAATACATATTATGATTTATTGCTAACCTTAAAAACCTACTGCTTGCTTCTACAAAATATTGCAAGCAGCAATTTAAACCAAATAAGAGTAACATTATGAAAAGACTGATTAGCTTTCTGTTTGCAGCAATTCTAAGCGTATCGTTATATACAAATGCATCGGCTCAAATGTCAATTGGCGGGGGTGTCGTATATGGATTTGATATTGAAGATATTGGCATTCAGGCCAGCGGAATGTATAAACTGAGCCCTGAAATGAGGCTTGGCGGCGATATTATTTATTGGCTGATTGGAGACGAAACCTTTTTTGGTGAAACCTGGTCAACAACATTTGTGGAAGTAAATGCCAATTTCAATTACATTTTTTATGATGAAAATGATCT
>SLGL01000330.1 GCA_007123785.1 Balneolaceae bacterium | reverse complement strand
GAGAGAATCGGAAATATTGAATTTACCATCGACTTTGAAAGTGGTGCTGAGAGCGAATTCCAGCTTACCCGACACGAAAATACCGATTGGGCGGAGGAGTTTGATCTGGTGCTCTACAACAATTGCCACACAGAGGTGGGCAGTGCAGATTATGTGGAGCAGATTGTGGATGCTCACGTGGAAAATCAGCTTCCGGCGGTGATGCTGCACTGCGCCGTGCACTCCTATCGCGAAGATACCAACCGCTGGTTTGAGTTTGTTGGAGCGCGTTCTCACCGGCACGAAGGCCACCAGCCGTTTACCGTGGAGGCTGTTGAAACCTCACACCCCGTGATGACCAACTTTCCCCGCACCTGGCGCACACCTCACGGCGAACTCTATGAAATTGTGGAACTGATGCAGGGTGCCGTACCCCTTGCCCGTGCCTATGGTATCGATACGGATCGCTATCATGACGTTGCATGGGTTCACGAATATGAAGGCGTGCGGGTATTCAGCAGTACACTGGGTCATCACAACGAAACAATGGGAAGTGATGTAAACCTGAATCTGGTGGCATCAGGTCTGCTCTGGGCGGCTGGCAAGCTGAATGATGACGGAACCGCAGCCGAAGGATATACCGGAGAGCGCGGCCATGGCTGGATTTCGATCTGGGATGGCGAATCACTTGACGGCTGGCGCGCCAGCGAAAATACAGAATCTTTCTGGGTGGAAGATGAACGAATTGTGGTGGACGGCCCTCGAAGCCACCTCTTTTATGAAGGGCCGGTAGCTGGCGGCGATTTCAAAAATTTCGAGTTTAAAAGCCAGGTGTACACCTATCCCGAAGCTAACTCCGGTGTGTTTTTTCACACCCGCTTTCAGGATCACGGATGGCCGCAGTATGGATATGAAGCACAGGTGAACGCCACACACGGTGACCCGCGAAAAACCGGCAGCCTTTATGCCGTGAATGATGTGATGGACGATGCTCCCCATGACGACCACGAGTGGTTCGATTACTACATATTAGTGGATGGCAGAGACATCAAATTCAAGGTTGACGGTGAGGTGGTGATGACGTTTGCCGAACCGAAATGGAGAGAAGGAACCATCAGCCTGAACAGAGGCACTGTATCCCTTCAGGCACATGACCCCAACAGCCGGATCTACTTCCGTGATCTCTACATCAGAGTATGGCCCGATTGATCTGAATGGTTCTCGAATCTTTTTATCTGTAAAACCGGAAGGCAGTAGATGTCGCTCCGGTTTTTTTTATTTGGTTCTACAGAAGACCTTATGGGGCAGAATTGTGTGTTACTGGAATGCTTAACTTAAAGGCACTATTAGACAGTGCATCGCGGCTCTTTCCGCATAATGATCGTACGGGACAAGAGCCCGGATAAGCTCCGGCCATTCTGCCAGGCCGCTGAACAAACAACCTTTTCAATTTATTCACAAAGTTTACAGCAGAGTCTATTTTTTTCTGAAGTATTTAAATCGTTTATAATTGAAAGAAGGACAATTAATGATTACTTGCAGCTAAATGTTAGGGAATGAAATCATGGATTGCTATTTTTTGTTTTTGAAGGGAAAGTCTGCTAATAATAATAAACAGTAGATATGTGGTTTAAATAAAAGTCTGAAATATGTCTGTCGATCCAACAGAACCCGATCAACTCTTTTCTGAATTTTCCACATTGAGCAAATCGCAGTGGGAAGAACTTATTACGGAGCAGGTTAAGGAAAAAGAAGGGCGGGAAAAACTCAACTGGCAGACTCTGGAAGGATTTGCAGCACCTCCTTATTGTACGAGGGAAGATTGGGTGCAACTGAAAACAACGACGGGAAAACCACTCTATGATATCACAAACTGGAGATGCACGGAATCCGTTTATGATACTGATCCTTACCGGATTAACAATTCTATCAAAAAAGGGTTGCAAAATGGCGTAAGCGCATTTTTGATTCGATCGAAAGCTATGAAAGGAGAGGGTTTACTGGGCAGTGACCTGGCCGGAGCACAGATTCAGTCGCAGGATGATTTCAATACGCTGATCAAGGGAATAGAGGATGAGCAGTTTGAGCTGATTTTTGATACAGGCCTCGCGTCTCCGGCTTTCCTGGCGATGGTACAGTGTAGTGCATTTAAACCGGAACGAGCCCTGTTTTGCTATGATCCGTTTTCATTTGTTGCCAGGCACGGAAGATTGCCGCTTCCCGAAAAAAAAATAAAATCGTTTATCCGGCAGATTACGGAAGAAAGCAGCTCAAGGATTTTCTGTGCCAATACTTATTTTTGGCACAATTCAGGTGCCACGATCGTGCAGGAACTGGGAATTACACTGGCTGTGCTAAGTGAATTTCTGGCTTCTGTTGAACCGGATCAGCGCTGGAAAACAGCCGAATTGTCTTTCGTGAGAATGGCAGCCGGCCCCCTCTATTTTCCTGAAATCGCAAAGTTTCGGGCAATAAGATTGCTGTGGAGTCAACTCCTTGAGACGTATGAAATAGAATCAAAGAGACCGCTTACTATATTTGCTGAAACCACCCGGCTGAATAAAACGGTAACCGATCCAAATAATAATATGCTGAGATCAGTAACGGAGGCAATGGCTGCGATAACAGGCGGGGCGGATTATATGGCGGTTCAGCCATTTAATTCTATCTTAGAAGAACCGGATGAATTTTCAAAACGCATCTCCAGGAATGTACAGCACATTTTGCGGAATGAGGCCCATTTTGATAAAACAGCCGATCCCGCAGCAGGCTCGTACTACATCGAAACATTGACGGACAGCATTGGCCGGAAAGCGTGGGATTTTTTTCGGCAGATTGAAAAGGAAGGCGGAATCATCACAGCTCTCAAAAACGGATTGATTCAGAATGAAATCGGAAAATCAAAAGAGGACAAAGAAACGGCGTATCATTCCGGAGATCGGATCCTGGTAGGTACAAACAATTATCCCAACACGGAAGAAACACTGCCTGAAAGTCCTGTCACTCCTGTTTTTACAACCTCACTGAAGGAGTCGGCTTTTAACTTTAGTCCCGGTAAAAACAAGGAAATGTCCGCTTTAAAACAGGCATTCCGGGTGGATGCGCTGCTTGGTGATGTACTCAGTTCTATTCTGGATCCGCAAAGAGTACTCTACAGGACTGTTGAGAAGTACCGAGCCGGACAAATTTTTGATGAAATACGCCTGCGAACTGAAAATTATTGTCGAAAAACCGGGCACAGGCCTAAGATACAACTGGTTCCGGTGGGCGACCGTAAATGGCGAAATGCAAGAGTTTCCTACGTGCAAAACTCGCTGGGGTGCATCGGATTAGAAATCAACCGCCCACCTAGTTTTGAAACCATCGAAGAGTCAGTAAATGAGCTGAAAAATCAGGAAGCTGAACTATTTGTGCTGTGCAGTTCAGACTACGAATATGACGATCTGATTGCGCCTTTTTCCCAGGCATTTAAAAGCCGGGGATTGCTGATACTTGCCGGCAACCCAGGCGAAAAAGAGGAAGT
>SLGL01000247.1 GCA_007123785.1 Balneolaceae bacterium | reverse complement strand
GCACATTTCACAATGTCGGCATCACTGGCGATGGCCTCCTTGTATAACGTCTCAAACATGGACTGGTGCACGAAATCATCGCTATCAACAAAAGCGATATAGGTTCCCTTCGAATGATCCAAACCTGTATTTCTTGCTGCGGAAAGCCCGGCATTCTGCTGCTCAATTACTTTTATCTTCTCATGTTTGCCAGCGTAAGACGCAAGAATTTCCCCACTCTCATCGGTTGTACCGTCATTGACAGCAATGATCTCCATATCCTGAAAACTTTGGTTCAATACGGAATCAAGGCAGGCCGGCAAAAAATCCTGCACATTGTAAACAGGTATAATGACACTCAGTTTTATTTCACTCATTACAATACCAGAGGTTTGGCAGTAAATATGCTTTCAAATCACCGTTCTTATTTATTGGCGATCAACATAATAACCATAATCAGCATAAAAAAATGGGTCACTGCTTGACATAGAAGCTTGGTATGGGCAGAGGTATACTGGTTGCTGATTTTTGTGACTACTGATGGTCATCGGTTTCAGCTTAAACAGACCATCAGGACGGAAAAACAAAATGGCTGACGCATAATTTGATACATATTGGAAATATAGCAATATCGTGCTATGTTTGCTCCGGGTATAAGAAGTAGTACCCCGTTTGAGCATACCGTTGAACAGCTACCTCTTTCCAGCCGGTGGCAGTAAATATATTTCAAACAATGAAAACTATTGAATTTATCGGGCCAAGTGGAATTGGGAAAAGTACTTTTTTAAGCTCTTATGAGGAGTATGTGACGGACAGGAATTCCCCTGCCGCTATTTCACAATATCAGGCATCCGAATTAATTCGGAAAAAGTATGTGAAGTATCCCTTGTACCACAAGCTGAGACGAATGCTTAAGGGGAAGGGGCAGTTAGACTATATAAAAAAAAAGAGCCAGCTCTTTGAAGAGAATTCAGAAGAATTAGAACCGATTGTCGACTTATTCACGCTCTGCATACAAAGATCAGAACTGAAAACATGGAAGAAAATCTGGCTCTCGGAGTATTATTTTGATAAAATCCTGTATCAAATAGCTAAAATACATGATGCAGCCGTACATGACTGCGTCATTCTGGAAGAGGGTATCATACAAAACGGCTTTTTTGCAAATGTGGAGCTTGAACTAGTAAAGAATGCCAATTTGTCACGTTTAAAACTGATGCCGAAGGGCGTTGTGATTTTCACACTTGATGAGGAGGAGTATAAAAACCGGATCAATAAAAGGTTCAAAAAAAGGGGCAGAAACGATCTTAACGCTGTCACAAAGAGGATGTCTCCGGAAGAAGTGGAGGCACATGTACGTATGACAAAAGAAGTTACCGAGACCCATAAAATCATTGTAAGTGCCTTGCAACTGCCATATTTGATTATTGATGCACATGCAACGCGGCATAACTTCGAGAAGCTTGACAATTTTATTAATAAACTCAGCTCTCAGGTATGAATGGGCATGTCATTGTAATCAGCAAATTAGAATGTATTACGTCAGTCTCACAATAACCGCCTTCTCCAAAAAGCAACGGCATTCTCATGGACCACTCCTAATTGAGCAGGTATGTGTTGAAGTCCCAATATTTTAGATAATATAAGCCGGTGCCAACCGCCGTTTCCAAACACTATTTGCCCCTCTCTGTCAATGTGGACATACACACCATTGCTCTCACGGAAATTCCCGGGATTCATTTCTGACCGGCTCATCAATTTTTTTTCTTCTGCAATATGATGATAAAGGATATCCACGTGCTCATACCTTTTTATAATGTCATCTATGGTGCTACACCCATCCTCTCCGGGTTTTTTCTTTACCAAATCCATCATTAGACGATATGCTCCGGCTTCCTCCCAGGATTTTCCATTCACAAATCGTTCATGGCAGATTCGGTACTTTGGAGATTTTTCTATTTCGCGCTGATTAAGATCCCAGTCACCTCCAAGCACGCTACCGGAATCACTTCTACTGATATTATCACCAACGAGATGATGCGTAATAGTGGAAGGGTCGACAGATATTTTTTGGCAGGAAACAGGGGCTTCAGACCCATATTTCGCCCGGTTGTATAGATCTCTTGCATACCAACCTGCATTTTTAAACAATATTTTCTGAATTTTCATCTTGTATAGCACCTTGTTATCACGCTATTTGCGGTGATCAGGGAATAAGTGAACAGCATTTTCAGGATTCATGACTTGATTACAAGCTGCATGAGGGGATCTGGCTCTTGTGGTACTTTATCAGTGAGAGGGTGAAAATTACCAGTATCGTAAAAGACTATGAACTCTGAGCAAAGAATAAAAAAATCATCTCCGATTTCCGAGAGAAAGTGATAGACCTTTGATCTATCAGATACACCCGGCGCTGATACATTGCCTTCCCTGATCGGAATGAATGGGGCATAATAACACTTCAAGAACCCATGATTACCGGTGCCTATAAGTCACCGAAAAAAAAATTTAAGTAACAAGAGAAAGCTGCCGATAAGTCGGTTAGGATCAATATTAATAAATCTTAATAAAATGGCTGTACATGTTTAGCAATCTCGACGGCATTACCCCTATTAGTAACAAAAACATATACATACTTAATTCCTCGCCAGAAGGCGAAAATCGTTTATCATTCCCGATTCCCAAACCCTCTTTGGGATAACAGATTACTTGCAGAAGATTAATTACAGACGGCAACGTAGAAAAAAACAGTGGATAGGTCGGTTACAAAGAATATTAAACAAGTCTTGACAATCGACGGCAAATAGTTAGCAACAGGTTGGCAGCACCACTGTCGACCATAAATTCATTTGCAGACTAAAAAAGCTCGCCAGAAGGCGTGCATCGTTTATCATTCCCGTTTCCCAAAACCCCTTTGGGACAAATAAAAAAAAGACAAATAGCACCATTGGATACGTCGGTTAAAAGAAATATTAAAAAATTTTAATAATCGACAGCATAGCGTTAGCAAGGTCAATGGAAGTACTGCTAACCGCAATAAAATCAGTCCTACAGACGGCTTATTATTAATTTTAAATGCTCTGCATTATGGAACTCCTATTTAAAAAACACCATTTCAGCCAAAAGTTTATCACCCTGCTAACCGTACTATGTAAATCCGCAAGTCTGGCTCTCCTTGCCCTCCTCCTGACGGCCACAGCGGAATCAAAAGCCGAACCGAGTGACAGCGAATTGCTCTTGCTCTCCCGTTTGGGCAGCCCATCTCAAGTGACGCTGGCCAGTGGCGGACAGGCGCTCATGGACGTTGTGGTGGGCCAGGAGGCCTCATCGCGGACCCGGGATGCCGCCCGGGATCTTGCCGATTATTTGGGCCGCATCACCGGAGGAGAATTCCGGGTGGTAACCGGTGACGGTACCAGCGGCCTGGCTGTCGGCAGCTACAAAGATTTTCCGGTTTTCAATCTGGAGGAGCTGATCAACAACCTGAATCCCACACAATTGGATAATCACGTGGTGCATACCCAT
>SLGL01000412.1 GCA_007123785.1 Balneolaceae bacterium | reverse complement strand
TGTCTAAGCACTTCTTCATAAATATCATAATCTTCAGAATCCCACAGAACAAATCGTACCAGCTTCACAGATCTGAGTTTGTCGGAAACATCATCAATTGTATCGAATGCAACCTGAGCGGCTTCCCGGACGGGATACCCGAAAGCACCGGTTGAAATTGCAGGAAAAGCAACAGACCGGATGTTATGATCTTCTGCGAGCCACAAAGCGTTTTCATAACAGTCCCGCAGAATTTTATCTGACGGATTATCTTTTCCATAGACAGGCCCGAGACTGTGAATAATGTACTTGTTTGGGAGATTGGGGGCCGATGTAATCACCGCCTGTCCAGGAGTGATGGGCGCCAGCTTTTTGGTTTCTTCAGTCAGTTCGGGATCGCTGATACTGTGAATGGCTCCAGCCACTCCGCCGCCGATTCTGAGCTCGGCATTTGCCGCATTTACAATCGCTTCGCAATCGGGCTGCTGAACAATATTTCCCTGAGTAATTTCCAGGTGGATATTATTTAGTTCAACTTTCTTCATCTCTTTTATCTGTCTGTTAAGAAGTCAAGGGTGGTTTCATAAGGTATCTCATAAAAAAAGTGTTCTCACACAAAAATGATCACATTATTGTCATGTCTGTATGACAACTATCCAAAAAACGAAAATTCGAAGTGCTTTTCAATGGCAGTTTGATGAAATATGAGAGGGCTTTGCACAACCTCACATTTGTTTTCGACTACATTCGTCATACCTCCTCATTGCGCTCTTTTAGACTTCTTAAAGAGCGCAGCGGAGCGAAGTCGAATTATATATGGTATTTCAAAGGCCTCTTTGATATGTTTATTTGGCAGATTCATAAAAATAAGATGCAAACCAACGCTCAGAGGGTAACCGCAATGGGCGCCAAGAGAACAGAGGGGCTCGACTTCATCCCGGGAGAGATTTCTGCCATATCCGGCTCAACACCATCAAAAACGGCATACTTCTGCCACCATTCACTTGAAAAGCGGTGTTTTGTACGGTTTGACTTCATAAATCTGCAATTCCGGCAGGCGCCAATGGAAGGGGAACGGTTTTGGCTTTTAGATTCAGTATAAATAAGAAACAACCCGTCAGATGGGTTCCAAAGATAAAAAAGAGTGAATGATGAATTTTAATAAATTTACCATAAAAGCACAGGAAGCGGTCCAGAAAGCACTTGAGCTCGCTCAGAACGACAATCACCAGGCGGTGGAGCCTGCTCATATTCTTAAAGCTCTGCTGAGTGATTCGGATAATGTTACAATCAACGTATTAAAAAAAGTAGGGGTATCGGTTCCGGCTTTGAATGAGAAACTGGATCAGCTAATTAAAAAATTTCCGGTTGTAAAAGGGGCGTCCGTGTCCGGACAGTATTTATCCAACAACACCAAAGCCATGTTCGATAAAGCACAGTCGGAGGCAGATGATCTTGGCGATGAATATATCAGTTCGGAGCATGTGCTTTTGGGGATTTTATTGACTCCCTCAGAGACATCTGCATTATTAAAGAAAGAAGGTGTACAGAAAGCACAGATTCTAAAGGTCCTGAAAGAGGTCCGGGGTTCTCAGCGGGTGGATGATCCCAACGCAGAGAGTCGTTATGAAGCTTTGAAAAAATATGCCCGTAACCTGAATGAATTGGCCGAAAAGAACAAACTGGATCCCGTCATCGGGCGTGACCAGGAGATCCGCCGGGTTATGCAAATTCTCTCACGACGCACAAAAAACAATCCAGTACTGATCGGTGAACCGGGTGTAGGTAAAACGGCGATTGCCGAGGGACTGGCACTGCGAATTGTGCGGGGTGATGTGCCCGAAGGCCTCAAGACCAAGCAGATTGTTGCGCTTGATATGGGAGCATTGGTGGCAGGGACCAAATTTCGCGGTGAGTTCGAAGAGAGGTTGAAAGCTGTCGTGAAAGAGGTAATCGATTCGGACGGTGAACTGATTCTTTTCATTGACGAAATTCACACATTGGTGGGAGCCGGTGCGGCCGAAGGGTCAATGGATGCAGCCAATATCCTGAAACCGTCCCTGGCACGCGGTGAACTCCACGCTATCGGGGCCACGACTTTGACGGAGTACCGAAAATATATCGAGAAAGACAAAGCACTTGAACGGCGGCTCCAAACTGTATTTGTGGGAGAACCGAGTGTGGAAGATACGGTTTCAATTTTAAGAGGATTGCAGGAACGCTACGAAGTTCATCATGGAGTGCGGATTACCGATGCTGCGATTGTGGCTGCGGCCGAACTCTCGCATCGGTATATTTCCGACCGGTTTTTGCCGGATAAAGCGATCGACCTGATTGATGAAGCGGCATCCCGCCTGCGTCTGCAGATCGATTCGATGCCGGAAGAACTGGATAGCATTGAACGGCAGATCCGCCAGCTCGAAATTGAGCGGGAGGCGCTGAAGCGTGAAAAAGATGAAGGCAAGCTGAAAAGCAACGAAAAAGAACTGGCCGATCTCGAAGAGAAACGAAAATCGATGAGAGCGCAGTGGGATCTTGAAAAAGGCCTCATCCAGAAAACCCGTGAGATGAAGCAGGCGATTGAGACAGCACGGATGGAAGCTGATCGTGCCGAGCGGGAAGGACATTATGAAAAAGTGGCCGAACTTCGCTATGGTACCATTGCCCAGCTCGAAAAAGACCTGGTGAGTACAAAAGCCGAACTCGATGATATTCAGCAAAGCCGATCGCTCCTGAAAGAGCAGGTAGAGGCAGAAGAGATCGCTGATATTGTATCGCGCTGGACCGGTATCCCTGTTAATAAAATGCTTTCCAGCGAACGCCAAAAGTTACTGATGCTGGAAGAAGAGCTTCACAAAAGGGTGATCGGGCAGGACCAGGCAATTGAAGCCGTTTCGGATGCCGTGCGAAGGGCAAGAGCCGGATTGCAGGATGAAAATCGTCCCATCGGATCGTTCATGTTCCTCGGTTCAACCGGTGTTGGTAAAACGGAGCTGGCACGGTCACTGGCCGATTTTCTTTTTAATGATGAGGATGCAATGATCCGTATCGACATGAGTGAATATATGGAAAAACACAGTGTGAGCCGTTTAATTGGCGCACCTCCCGGATATGTGGGGTATGATGAAGGCGGCCAGTTAACCGAAGCGGTTCGCAGAAAACCGTATTCGGTGGTTCTGCTTGATGAGATCGAAAAAGCGCACCCCGATGCATTTAATATCCTCTTGCAGGTGTTGGATGACGGCCGACTGACCGACAACAAAGGCGTAACGGTCGATTTTACGAACACTATCATAATTATGACCAGTAACATCGGTTCGCACCTGATTTCTGAGAGAATTGAGAAATCAGGCGACAAAATGGACGAAGAAACCTATCGGCAGCTTCAGGATCAGCTCCTGGAACAGCTGCGGAAAACCATCCGTCCAGAGTTTTTGAACCGGATTGATGATATCGTGGTGTTCCACCCGCTGGATGAGAGCCATATCCGCTCGATTGTGGATATCCAGCTCAGACGGGTGTACAG
>SLGL01000072.1 GCA_007123785.1 Balneolaceae bacterium | reverse complement strand
GAAAGTAAGGGAAATTATTACAGATTAACCACTTCGGCTATCATACTACTGATAATTGCTGGATTATCACTTTCAGGATCTGTGACATTGGCATCTGGCCCCAAAGTCATGAAAAATCCCTATGCCGGCATCGACTGGGAGCGTGTAAATCAGTACATGGCGAATTTCCACTCCCATACTATTAAAAGTGATGGCCGGGCAGAACCCGACCACCTGATATATATGTTTGCCGATGCGGGCTACTCCATTCTGGCCATTGCCGATCATGATCTTACCTACACTACGCGCGAGGGAGAAAGAGATCCGGGCCCAACGACCGAAACAACATGGCCCTGGACCCGGTGGATTGATGAAGAACCCTCAGAGATTTGGGAATATTTTGGAATGGAAAGTTCGGCTTTTTATCCGGATCTGGGGGATGGGGGCATGCTGGCGATTCGAGCGAATGAACTCTCACAGCATCCACACCTGGTGAGCCTTTTCAATGATTGCGGTTTTGCCAGAAGAGACCAGACAGATAACAACAGATGGGCCTGTATTGAGTCCAGAAATGGTTTGGGATACTGGGCGCATACCTCCTCCTATGTCCCGCCGCACCGCTGGAATGATCTGTTCGATGCCTCAATGGAAAATGCAGCTGCCTATTTCGCGGATCATATTATCCGATTTACAAGTAATCTTGGCATTGAATTCACCTCGGGATGCCTGAACAGCAGGCAAGACGATGCGGTTGAGCTATTCGATAAAATACTGATGGACCATTACCGGGATCATGATATTTTTGTTCATGGAACCGACGATACGCATCAGACCAGTGTAGCGGATAACGCCGTTCATACGATATTGCTGGCCGAGGAGCTTACCGAAGAGGCCGTCAGACACGCACTTCAGAATGGCCATACCTTTGTAGCAAGGAGAACCCTGCACCCCCCCCGGATCAACCGGATAGAGGTGGATGAAGAGAGCAGGCAAATCATCGTTGATATTGAAGATCCATACATTGGTATTGTCCGGCCTGCTGAAGGGTCAACGCCTGAGAATCCGCCTGAATTCGAGTGGGAAAGCGATGTTCAAATCACCTGGATAAAAAATGGGCAAAAATATGCAACTGGAAATACCATTGACTATTCCGGTTTTCCGGAGGCCGTATTGCGCTTTGAATTTGTCTCGGGAGGCGAGACGTTCTACTCCCAGGCTTTTTACATAGCCCCTGAAGATGAAACCGAGGCTGTAATGAGTACAGCTGAGCGTCAAATGAGACTTATGCTTGATGAGTTGGATGCTTCCATTGCAATCACCCCGGAAGGGAGCAGAGGCCCTCTGGTGAGCCCCCGGTCCATCAGAGGAGATACGCTTCAGGTGGTTGCCTCCACAGACTGGACCAGTGGATTCTTTCCCGGTAACCTCTGGATGATGTACGAGTACACCGGTGATGAATTCTGGCTGAACCAGGCTCGCGAACGCACCGCGCATATCGAACGGGAGAAGACCAACGACGGAACTCACGATATGGGCTTCAAAATATTCGGGAGTTTCGGCCATGGATATCGCCTGACTGGTGATCAGGAGTACCTGGATATCATCATTGAGGCGGCCGAGACACTTATTACCCGTTATAGCGAGACCGTTGGGGCTATCCGTTCCTGGGACCATAACACCCATCGTTGGGATTACCCGGTCATTATAGACAATATGATGAATCTGGAACTGCTTTTCTGGGTTGCCGAAGTTACCGGGGATTCAATTTTCTACGACATTGCCGTAGAGCATGCCTGGACCACACTGGAACAACATTTTCGGGAGGACAACAGTTCTTATCATGTGATTGACTTTAACCCGGAAACGGGAGAAGTCCAGAACCGGAATACCCATCAGGGGGCCAGTGACGAGTCGGCCTGGGCGCGGGGACAAGCCTGGGGACTATACGGTTTCACCATGACCTATCGGTTTACCGGGATACCGGAGTTTTTGGATCAGGCCGAAAAGATTGCTGAATACATGTTGTATCATAGCAATCTGCCCGAGGACCTGGTTCCCTACTGGGATTTCAATGCACCCGAAATACCCGATGAAGTTAGGGATGCATCGGCTGCCGCCATCATGGTTTCCGCGCTGTATGAACTCAGCGAGCTGGTTCCGGAAAGAGACGAATATTATATGGGCAGAGCCGATGAGGTGCTGAACAGTCTAATATTAAATTACCGGACAAGGCCCGGAGAGAGCTTTGGGTTTTTACTCAGAAGCGGTACTGGTCACCACCCCCATGGCTACGAGATAGATACCCCGCTGATTTATTCGGATTATTATTTTCTGGAAGCGATCCTGCGCCGGCAAGCTCTGAAGCAGGAAGCAATGTCAATGGATTAAACCAGATTACGCATTAGAATTAACACCCCGAATTTACACCATATTTTCCTATTGCATAATTCGGGCTTAATCTTCCTGCTCGATTGAACTCGGGAAATACAGGCTTTGAATGAGCAGAAACGCTAAATTTATTGAACACTGAAACGTTTAGGACAACACTATTGATGTATGACCTCTAATGTGGTGCAAAAGGTCGGTCCGGTGAAAGTTCCAGCATTGTCTGAATCATAGGGGTTGAATGGTATACTCTGGGTCAGGAGATAGTTAAATGAGAGTTATTCTTTTTTTCTTGACAATGCGAAAAATACTGTTATCTTCATTTATAGTAACCATTTATTTAGTATAGATGAACACATTCGCAATCAGGGCACATCTGGTGGCGAGAATAATGATGGGGAAACTGAAAAGTCGGTTTCTCAAAGTCTTCTGCTCAAGCAGTTAATGAAACGAGTAGTTTTCATATAAACCCAACGGGAGAACTTATGTACTTTGATACAAATGTTGTTGTAAAATGGAGTATGGTTTTATTTCTCACACTATCCATGATCGCTGTCAGTGGGCAGCTGGTTTCAGCACAAAAAGTGGAGATTTTGGACAGAAACGGATCACCACTTCAGGGCACCCTGGCCGAGACAGGTCAGTCGGTTGCGATTCAGGATTCTCTTGCCCTGGTTGCTCTCTATGAGGCAACCAACGGCGACCGGTGGTTCACCAATGACGGCTGGCTGACTGACATGGTCGAGTTTTGGCATGGCGTGACACATGTATGGGAAATTTGTGATGCGGATGATGTTTGTGAATGGAGAGTTCGCAGAATACGGATCAGAGATAATAATATGTCAGGTGAACTGCCACCTGAAATTGGAATGCTGGATCAAATGGACCGTTTCGATCTCATAGCAAATAATATCTATGGGAATATTCCGGAACAAGTGGCCGGTATGGAAAGGTTGACACACCTCTATCTGAATGACAATGACCTGATGTCTGGTATTCCACCATGGGAAGCACTGGTATCATTGCCCAATTTAACTCATCTATACACACGCGGAGCTGATTTTCACGGTCAAATTCCACCAATAGTCGGAGAATTCCCGACATTAACCCATTGGCAGGCCTCACAAAATCCATATACCGGTGAAATTCCACCCGAAATTGCAAAT
>SLGL01000409.1 GCA_007123785.1 Balneolaceae bacterium | reverse complement strand
TTTCTCAGCAAGGCAAAGCTAACATGGCAGCGGAAACGTACCTGAGTACGTTGAGCACGTCAATTTAGCTTCAACGCAGCTGAGGGACAAATTTCGCCGCAAATACACTCTGCAATTTTTTATAACACAATAGACGGATTTCAAATAAATATATGTCAATAACATACGTGATGTTTATATAAATTAATGTGAGATATCCGGGTTAAAAGTGAACCGTCTGATCATTGATCTGATTGCCCATCCGCAACAAACTCAACTTCTGAAAAATCTTAAATATCGACCTCAATGATTCGTAAAGAACGATTTGGACAGCCATACACCACTCTATTAAAAAACTCTAATCTACCTGCCTGTAACAAGCTTATTAGCCAGGCATCCTATATCTACAAATTACATTAAGTGTTGTTTTGAGATTTTTTTTAAAAACCAGACTATTTTTAAACTGCACTTCATCCCGTATACAAACATTCACCACTAATGTTAAGTCAATTCACATTTGCTGGAGACTCATCGGCCAATTTGCGGTCCGGGATCATCCCAATCATTGTATTTGACTCATTTTTCGAAAAACTGGTCCGATGACCTACCCGTCGCTTTATTGTGGATACGACACTAAAATCTGTTTCCGATTTCTCTGTATATAATATTAATGAATTTAAAGTATAGCCTGGAAGTTTATGACAAAAATCAAAACCCTGATAAAAAGCAGCCCGGGTGTCATTGCTTTCATCTACATTGTAATTGGCATTTTATGGATCCAGTTTTCTGATCTATGGGTACTTGCTGTTTTTGATGACCCGGAAACCATAACCCGTGTTCAGTCACTTAAAGGTTTCTTTTTTATCATGGCAAGCGGCTTACTGATTTTTCTTTTGGTAAAAAAAAGCAATACAATTTTTGGTGAGTTAATCAATAATCTTGAGGCAACAAATAAAAAATTCCATTCTACGATTGAGTACGCACCGGTAGGCTTTGCATTTAATAAACCAAATGAAAAATGGATTGAAGTAAACCAAACTCTTTGTGACATTCTCGGTTATAGCCGAGAAGAGTTGATGCAGATCAATTTTTCTGATTTTATCCATCACGAAGATCTTAATAAAGGACGTGAACTGGATCAGAAGCTTACTGATGGAAAGATCAACTCGATAGAGATGGAAAAGCGTTACATTCGAAAAAACGGATCTCAGTTCCACGGCTTGGTTAGAAAATCTGCTGTACGGGATAAAGATGGTTCGGCTTTATATCTGATCACAGTTCTTCAGGATATAACCAAGCAAAAAGATTATGAGACCAGTATCAAGCGATCACTTGAGGAAAAAGAAGTGCTGCTCTCTGAGGTACATCACAGGGTTAAAAACAATCTTGCTTTAATATCGGCCTTGTTCGATCTGCAAAATATTTACACGGACAATTCACAGGTCAAATCCATCCTTGACAAAAGCAACCTGCGGATTAAATGTCTTTCAATGATCCATGAAGATTTTTCTTACAGCGGAAACACTGCTGAGATAGATTTCGGGAAATGTTTAAATGAGCTTATAAACTTTCTGAGCCTGGAACTAAGCCCAAATAATGACAAGATTACGGTAAACAAAAACATCATACCAATTCGGCTTAATATTAACCTTGCGATCCCTGTAAGTATGATTTTTACGGAACTGATGTTAAATTCCAATCACCAAAAACCATATGAGAAAATCACACCGGAGCTTGCTATCTCTTTTTATGAGGAAGAAGGAATAATTACCCTCAATCTTACTTTTTCTGATCCCGATAAAAAACTCAAGGATACTGATGATCGGGAATCACTCACATGTATGATTATTAACACACTTGTACGGCAAATTGAAGGTGAGCTGGATATCACATCACATAAAGATGGACTATCCTATCAATTAACCTTTACCAAAAACGATGTAAGAGGCGGTGGCAGTGCAATTTCTGAAAATGCACTTCAAAAAAAATAATAAGCACAAAAAAGCCTGCTCCAAAAGAATCAGAGCAGGCATTCTGTAATAAACAATAAATTGTTTCTACCTATTCGTAAGTCAGGCTTCGCACACCTACGGCGCTGAGCCCTTTAGGACTATCTTCAACGGAGAATTCTACTTCTTCATTTTCTTCAAGGCCTTGATTCGGGTCAAGGTTTTCAACATTATTTCTGTGTACGAAAACATCTTTGCTTCCGTCTTCGGGCTCGATAAATCCAAAGCCTTTTGTGGCGTTAAACCATTTTACTTTACCTTTTTGTGTCATTGTATTGGGTCTTGTGTATTAAATACACCTGATTGGAGTGATTCTTATCGTAAAGAGTTGGTTTTAAACGCGTCGATAAAGAAAAGAGTTCTCTCTTCAGATGGTTGTTTTTATGTTACATTCCCATGATAAAGGATTTTTTGCCCAATCCCTATTTTTTTTTGAAATTATTTTGAGCAGATTGGTTGAAATAGTGTCATGTCAACAGTAAATCACAAAAATGTCAGCTTGAAAAAACTGTATAGAGCATCATTGCACAAAGCAGCATCAACATTACGGCAAACAGTTTTTTAAGAGTGGCCACTGGTAATTTATGAGCCAATTTTGCACCGTAAGGTGCCATAAGTACACTCACAAAAGTAATCACCAAAACGGCAGGCAGATAAATATAACCCAGCGAATAATCTGGTAACCCTTCCACATTCAGTCCGCCTGCAAAATAGCCCAGGCTGCCTGCAACGGCAATGGGAAATCCTACTGCCGAGGATGTGCCAATCGCTTTCTGAATGTTCACATTGCACCAGGTAAGAAAAGGAACAGTGAGTGAGCCACCCCCGATTGCTACAAGTGCCGAAATACCTCCGATTCCTGTACCGGCAGCTGAAAGGCCAATTGTGCCGGGCAACTCCCGTGAGGGCTTCGGTTTGATATTCATAAACATCCTTGCAGAGACATAAAACATAAAAGCCACAAAAAAGATAGCCAGTGGTTGAGGAGGGATCCACGACGCGATGTAAGCAAAACCAAACGTACCGATAATAATACCGGGGGCTATCTTTGCCACCACCGGCCAGATTACCCCACCAAGGCGATGATGTGCCCGCAAGCTGGATATTGATGTAAAAATGATAGCCGCCATCGATGTGGCCAAAGCCGCATGCACCGTATGCTCAGTTGGAAAGCCCTGAATGACAAACATAGTGGTAAGCAGAGGCACCATAATTCCGCCTCCGCCAATTCCAAACAATCCGGCAAGAAAGCCAACAAAAGAGCCAAGTACTACATAAATCAGAATCCATTCAAATTCAATCACAGAAAAGTTTTTTAGTCCCGTATTCAGATGAATAAGTTCTCTCTACTGGTCATTCTTTTCAAGTATAAATTGAATCGCCTCCTCGGCCAGCTCCGATATGAGCATATATCCTTCTCGCGGAGATCCCAGTTTCAGGTTTTCTTCTTTGAACCGGTTCAGGTTTGGCCAATCATCTCGTATGGCTGACCATCTCTCATACTCCACTACCATCTGTTCAGTTGACAGATCATCACCAATGAT
>SLGL01000200.1 GCA_007123785.1 Balneolaceae bacterium | reverse complement strand
TTAAACCTGAATGGAGTATTACCGGTGGTGCAAATGCAGAAGCCAGCTCCATATTTTTGGGAATATCAAAAACACATCGTATTTGAGGAAAATTAAATCGACTGGCTCCTCCTGTATGAAAATCAATTCCATAATCGATTTTCGGGACAATTTGCTGCATTATTGTATATGCCACAAGTTTGGCAAGAGAACCTGTTTTACTGCCAGGGAAACTGCGATTGATATCTTTGCCATCGGGCACACCGCGTACGTTCTGTATGAAACCATACACATTCATTAATGGAATGGCAATAATGCTCCCTCTTTCCGGAATTAACAAATCCCTGGCCAGCATTCGTCTGACAATTTCAATCCCATTTATTTCATCACCATGAAGGCCACCTGTCAAAAGTAGTACGGGGCCAGTTTGGTTTGAGCGGATGATTCGTACCGGAAGATCAATACTCGTGTGAGTAGGCAGCTTTGCAATAGGCAGAAAGATATGCTTACTCTCCCCTCTTGCCACTTTTCCACCATTGATTTGAATAAACTCAGGCATTACTTCTTATTTTACGGCGTTTCTTTTTTGATCTTTGGGTTTCTACAATTTTTTCAATATAGCGCACGATTTCTGAAGCGATATCTTTTCCGGTGGCTTTTTCAATACCTTCCAGGCCTGGCGATGAGTTCACCTCCAAAATCAGTGGACCCCGGTCCGATTGGAGCATATCCACACCAGCAATGGAAAGATTCATCGATTTTGCAGCAGTTAATGCAACCTCCCTCTCTCTTTTATTTAACTTGATCAGCTTTCCACTTCCTCCCTGGTGTAAATTGGATCTAAATTCACCTTCTTTTCCCTGTCTTTTCATAGCTCCGACAACTTTGTTACCAATCACAAATGCACGAATATCGGCACCCTTTGCCTCTTCAATAAACTCCTGTACAATTACCCGTGCTTTCATACTATGAAACGCCTCAATGATAGATTCAGCCGCTTTTTTTGTGGGTGCCAGAACTACTCCGTAACCCTGGGTGCCTTCAAGCAGTTTTACAATCAGCGGTGCGCCACCCACACTGTCTATAATTTTTTCATCTTCTTTACTGTAATTTGTAAAAACTGTTTTAGGCATTCCTATATTAGATCGAGCCAGAATCTGCAGGCTTCTCAACTTATCGCGGGATCGTACAAGTGCCTGTGATTCTACAGCTGTGGGTACATTCATCATCTCAAACTGCCGAACTACTGCAGCCCCGTAAAATGTCACCGACGCCCCAATTCGGGGTATAACAGCTGAAATATCATTGACGATCTCTCCATTGTAGATTATCGTGGGTTTATCCTGTTCAATAACAATATCGCATTTAAGATGATCCAGAATGACTGCTTGATGGCCACGCTTTTCAATCGCTTCTACAAGCCTTTTTGTTGAATAAAGTGTTTTGTTCCTGGATAAAACTGCAATCTTTAAATTTTTGGGGTGCATTTAATTATTTACTTTATATAAAAATTTTTTAGATACATCTACTATAAAATCATTTCTCAGGAATTTGCGCCCAATTAACACCGGAAATTTCATCTCAGAACGGTCGGTCAGTGACAATTCTATCATGCTTTTTGTTCCAAAAAATAACGCTTTTTGGCGAATAACTACCCGTTCTTCAACCTGCCCGTTTGAGCTTCGAACTTTTTTAATTTTATAGACTGGAGATTCATATAGTGTACTTTCATATTCGGGATGATCAGGGTCCAAAACATAAAAATGTACCCATTCCCTTTTGCCCCTTTTTTCAAGTTCGATTTTATGACAATGTAAGCTTGATGTATAAGCACCGGTATCTATTTTTGCATCAAGCTGGTAGAGGTTCAGGTTAGGAAAATCAATTTTCTCCAACCGTCCTATTATTAATTTAGATTTTTCTTTTCGCAATGGTTTATTTGTTTAAAAAGAGTTCCAAAATAAGGCGTTTTTCACTCGCTTGCATTTCCTATTTTACAATCTTCATTATTTAAAACAGAAACTACTATTTGCTCATGAATTTGAAATCCATCAAAAAACCAACGCTAATATTAGATGAAATTCGCTGTCGTAAAAACATTAATAGGGTTGCAGAACGTGCAAAAAAGGCAGGTTGTATTTTCCGTCCGCATTTTAAAACACATCAGTCAATAGAGATTGGAAAATGGATCAGAGAGGCAGGTGTTACCGGAATTACGGTTTCTTCAACATCAATGGCGCACTACTTCGCTCAGGATAGCTGGGATGACATCACAATTGCATTCCCGTTCTTTCCTGCACAATTACCTGACCTGAAAGAGCTTGAAAAATTGAGCAAGCTCCGTTTATTTTTAAATGAAAACATTCACCTGCAGTTGCTTAACGATGAACTGGAAAATCCATTTGATTTTGTGATTGAAATTGATCCCGGTTTTGGACGAACGGGTGTGAAACATAACAATTTCGATTTAATTGATTCACTCATCCAAAAATCGGAAAAGCTGGATAAATGCAGCTTCCATGGTTTCTATATTCATGACGGCCGTACTTACCAGGCAAAGGGAAAAAGTGGTGTTAAAAAAGCGATTGAAGAGTCCATTTCGATTTTAACAAATCTAAAAAACCGTTATCCGGATGCTTCTGTATCTCTTGGTGATACTCCATCTTCAAGCCTTTTGGATCCAACAGACTTCGAGTTGATTGATGAAATAACTCCAGGAAATTTTGTTTTTTATGATTGGATGCAGGTCGGTATCGGCAGCTGTACTCTTGATGAAGTTGCACTTTTTGTTGTTCTTCCCGCTGCCCAATATTTTCAAGATGAAAAAAGAGCCATGCTCCATGGAGGAGCAGTTCATTTATCGAAAGATTATATCGTTCAAAACGGCAAAAATAATTTCGGCCAACAGGTACAATTTGGTCAACAGATAAAAGCCGAAGAAGGAGCATTTATCACGGCGCTGTCTCAGGAGCATGGTACTCTTTCAGGGGCATCAACTGAGCCGAAAAATGGTTTCGTATGGATCTGCCCTATCCACTCCTGTTTAACTGCAAATTTACACGATTACTATCTTACTGCAGACGGGAGAAAAATTGAAAAACGGATTTTATCATGAAGAAAGAGTTGACAGTCCGGGAGAAGTATTCCCAATATTGGCCGTTGATTACCGGTATTAGTATGGTGCTGGCTGTCCTTTTTTTTATTTCCTACTGGATGGTTAATGACGTACTGCTCGAAGGTTATTTACGGCTTGTTGCCTTCGCCTTTTTTGCTCTTGGTTTATTAAGCCTGTTTAAGATTAAAGACGGACAGGTTGAAATACATCTTTCGGTTGATGAAGATGATGTTTTGAAAGTGGTTTATACAGTGCGGGGGACGATCATTTACGAAGAACAATGGTCGCGATTTGACCTGGGTAACATCAAGATTGATGAAATGCCCAACCGGAGCCTTTATAACGATATAATGAAAAGTGACCGCTGTATCCGGTTTTCAAGAAAAGATGAACATGACTGGATCTATTTCAATAAAGTTAACGGACGTGTAATCCCCTTCA
>SLGL01000353.1 GCA_007123785.1 Balneolaceae bacterium | reverse complement strand
TCCATGACTTTGATCGTGAACCGTAGCCGTTTCAGGTTCCTTGCCCATACAAACACACCCCTTGTCAGTCAATAAATCACGACAAGTCGTGTTTTTGACTAACTTTTCCCCTCTCAAAGAGGGGATTCCAGTTGCCACAATAGACAAACCTTTAACCTCAACCCCATAACCATGCCTACCCTGATAGCCGACAGCGGAGCCACAAAAACCGACTGGCTCTACGTGGATGGAACCGATACCACGCACATTAAAACGCAGGGGCTCCATCCATCCAACATAGAGCAGTTAAGTGACAGCCAGGATATAAAAAATCAGATCGGAGGATTTTCCCCGGATTCGATCTATTTTTTTGGCGCGGGGTGCGGCAACCCGGTCTCTGACGAAATCGTGCAGCGGTTTCTTCAGCCCATTTTCCCCAAATCAGCCATTCGTATTAACAGTGACCTGGACGGATCAGGAAGGGCATTCTTTGGCGAGGAAAACGGAGTGGTGGCCGTTCTGGGCACCGGTTCGGTTTGTGCGAAGATTGAAAACGGGAAAGTGGCAAAAAAATCTGCCGCACTCGGTTTTGCTATCGGAGACGAAGGCAGTGCTGCGGATTTGGGACGCAGAATTTTGAGGCTCTATTTCCGAAAAACGGCTGATGACACTACCTTCAACTTCATCGCCGAAAAGCTCGAACACACAGATTATGCCACGATGATGAACCGCATCTACCGCGCCGGAAAACCCAACCGGGAACTGGCCTCCATCGCGGGAGAAGTACTCATCAGACCGCTGCCGCCCCAACTTCTTGAAATGATAAAAGATGCTTTTGGGGAATTCGTGGATCAGCAACTCTCCATGCTGAAATTGAGGGGCAGCGAAAACATTGTATTCACCGGAAAAGTAGCCCACGTTCATAAAGACATTTTAATTCCTCTTCTCAATCAAAAAGGATATGAAAATGTAATCATCCGTTATCCTGTAATCGCTGCCTGGAGAGAGCGTGTGAAGGTGGGTCTTTTGAGTTTTTGAATTTGGAGGGTTATTCACCGGAGCACCGGTGGGTTTGCAGTGTGAAGTGGAGAAATTTGCTGTAGCTCGGGTCGCTGACCCGAGAGATCTGAGTTTGTTTCCGGTGCGTAATGGAGCTCATTTTTTCCCCACGCAGCGAAGCGGAGTAAAATTTCCCTGGTATTGGAAGGGGTGTATTGAGACCTTGTTTTGGTTAGTCCTAAGAATAAGGAGATCTCTCCACGCGTTCGCTCCGCTCACTTGGATGACAATGCTTACTATTTATTAAGGTAAGCGGCGTTTCAGTATCCCAAGTATGCATAATCCAGATCAACGCCGCTGTTATGTTTTTTGACACAACGTCCCTCCCAAAAGGGGCAAACGAACATAGCCCTTGCTTTAGCTCAGGGTTAACATGTATCGCAACATCTCAGGAGAGTCCGCTTTGCGGACGGCACTATGGATCGCAACCATTTTACAATATCAATTGCATCAAACGGGATTGGTTGGTTTCGTCCCATCCGGGACTTTTCGTTTTTATATCCCATTCCAACCCCCGCGATAAATCACGGGGCTATGTTCGCGGGTCCCGCTGGGACCGGGTGATGGGGCAGATCTAAAAACGTCACCTTTATTCAACAATTTCGAATAGCCAATCCGAAGATTTTCCCTTCAAAAAAGTCCCGGCAGGGACGACACTCAACCTGTACCCTGTCAAATGATCAGATAATCAGCATTCGAAAACATCAATCCCATAAATATCTCTCATCGTATTCAATCCCGTACTTATTGAGGAACCAAATGTATTCTTCCCGAAAGGTCATTTTTTCATGATGTTTTTTCTGATTACGGATATACCATTCAACACCTTCAACCCCTGAATGACTAACACTAAATGCACCGTAACCCGACTGCCATTGAAATTCACGGGTATCAGGATAAAAAATATCATTCATCCATTTTGAGGAATTACCTTTAAACAACTGAATGGTTTTAGAAACAGAAATGGTGGATGAAATAGTAACCAGCAAATGAAGATGGTCGGCTACACCACCTGCACAAATTACTGGAATTCCATGGTTTTTGCCTATTCCGGCTATGTATCGCCACAACCGGTTTTCATACTCCGGTAAAATTAACGGTTCCCGATTTTTGGTGCTGAAAATGTAGTGGATATAAATTTGTGTATATGAGTTTGCCATATAAAGCCTCTTGATTAATGGCTGTTTGTTGTTCTAATTATGCTTCTCTTTATATGAATCGGTTTTTTAAAAAATCTTACAGAATATTTAAAATTTTTCTTCTCAAGTGAGGAGTATCGTCCCTAAACGGGACTTTTCGTTTTTATATCCCATTCGAATCCCCGTGATGAATCACGGGGCTATGTTCGCAGGTCCCCCTGGGACCGGATGGTGAGTTGAATCGAAAACCGTGGCTTTCATCTATTAATTTTGTAAATCCAATCCGAAGCTATCTCCTTCAAAAAAGTCCCGGCAGGGACGACCGATCATAGCCCCTTGTTTTAACTCGGGGTAAAAGGCATCGCAAAATCACACAAGAGTCCGCTTTGCGGACGACACTAAGGGTTGTATCCTTTTTACAATATCAATTGTATCAAACGGGATCGGTCGGTTCCGTCCCTCCGGAACTTTTCGTTTTAATAACTCATTCTAAACCCCGTGATGAATCACGGGGCTATGTTCGCAGGTCCCCCTGGGACCGGGTGATGGGGCAGATCGAACAATCTCCTTTTTAATGAACCAGGTCTTACCCGTGAATCTGGATGAATTCAGATAACCCGAAAAATTTGAATACCCTCGCAAATCAACTTAGAGCCAGGTTCACTCATGGATTTATAAATCATTATATTTTAGCATGAAAATCGCCAAACCCTGAACATCAAACCTTCACGCGTCGACCTTGATTCTCACAGACACCCATTGCCACCTCTATTTAAAACAGTTTGAAAAAGATCTTGATGATGTTCTCCGGCGTTCGGCCGATGCTGGTGTTAAACACATTTTTCTGCCTGCCATTGACTGGAAGTCCATCCGGGATATGGACAAACTTCAACACCCTGAAATCACCTTCTACAAAATGGCAGGGATTCATCCGTGTAGTGTTGAGAACGTCTGGCCGGTAGATGAAGAAAAATTAGCCGGCCTTTGCAATAGTGATGAATTTGTGGCAGTCGGTGAAACCGGCCTGGATTATTACTGGAGCACCGATTTTGTGAAAGAGCAAAAGAAAAGCCTCCACCTTCACTGCGAAATTGCCAAAGATACCGGCAAGCCGGTGGTTCTTCACAACCGGGAAAGTACTTCTGACCTGCTCGATATCGTAGAAGAAGAACAGGACGGTTCGCTTACAGGCGTTTGGCACTGTTTCACCGGAACGACCGAAGAGGGTAAACGTGCACTGGATCTTGGATTATATCTTGGAGTGGGGGGAGTCTCCACATTCAAAAATGCGGGTGTGGGTGAAGTGGTTGCTGACATGCCAACGGATCGACTCATTCTTGAAACCGATGCGCCCTACCT
>SLGL01000370.1 GCA_007123785.1 Balneolaceae bacterium | reverse complement strand
GAGGTTACCGCACCCGGACTGATGTGTATGGAGAATCGTGTGGAACCGATTCCTGTAGTTTTCTTCACATTGGGGGGAATTATGTGATGTTGGGGGAACGGAAGACTGGGTTGCTTCACTGTCTGTTTTTTTTCCGTTTGAGCTGGTCCAAGTTCAAAGACCAGATCACCAGGGACGCTCAAGTCGTACATCTCAGATGTATAGGTGTCTTGAAGCTCAAAAGACCAATTATCAGGAAGTACCTGCGGATTCCAGCTCAGTGTGAACTCCCCGGTGAGATCGGTGCCTGAAATACCCAAATCCACAATCTTCATTTCAGTAAGGTTAAAAGGCAAAACATTGATATCCAAGGCAGCGCCATCATCAAGAGCAGTAAAGACCGAAAGAAAATCCTCACTCAGCGGCTGAAGTTTGTATGCATCAAACGGATCTTTGCCAGCCGCCGCCTTCTCATGCAACATCAATTTTGTTGAGGATTTTCTATTGTTATCTCCCTCCAGCGTGAAACCCAAACTGGCAGGAAGTGTCTTTTTCATGAACATCCCGCCTGAACCCATCACGTCATCTGTGACGCTCAGTACAGGGTTTTCTCCATTTGCCTTCACCCAAAACCCCTGCCAGGGTGCAATCATGCCGCTTTCTAATGTGCCGAGATAACCGTTCCAGGACTGATACTCGTTTTTCAGGTCATTCCAGATATAAAATGTGTAGTCTAAGTTCTCACGGGTCCACCCGCTGCTGGCGTCCCAATAAATAGTGGTGCCGTAAGGATTGCCTGCCAGGTTCCAGCCGTCTGCGTCTGGGTCATCACTGACAGTATAGGAAAGTTTGGGGGATACCGGGTTGGTATACGGAAAATGGGGAACCCTGATTGTTTTTGGGAACCCTTCATTCGTGCCGTCAAAGTTTTGGTCGTCATAAACATAAACAATAAAGCCCTCTGCCGGCGGGGCGATATCGTCAGCGGCTCCTATGGTTTCAAAGCTCCGTTCCGCTTCATCCCAAATCATAACATTGGTTACTTCACTGCCAGGGGAATCTGAGCCTGTGAATCCCTGGGTCCATAAATCCATAAGCAAGACTCCGTAGCTGGCTTTCTCTGCCGGGGAGCTCATTATCCGCCACCCCTGACTACCGGAGATAGTAACACCAAGGGGCTTCCACCGGCCGGCATCCCAATCACCATCTTCGGCTAAAAAAGCGGATGGGCCAACTGATGACGGTATTTCCGTTTCAGCGCCCCTGTTTTTACCGGCAAAATAATGGCCCGAAAGTCCAGATTCACTTCCCATCAGGTTTTCAAACATACGGTTTTTGATTTTCGAGCTACTTAGCTGATGATCCCAGATACGAAGGTCAGCGATGTTGCCCCGGAACTGGTGATTTAAATTAAGGTTCGTACCCCTGGCTATCAGCATATCATCGGTATTGCTTTGTATCGTATAATTACTGCTGGCTTCAAGGGAATGTGCCTGGCCATTTACATAAATAGCCTGATCCGAGGCCCCGTTTCCCCAGCGGGAATAGGCCACATGGGTCCAGGTATCATTTTGAATGAGGTCAGCTGGAGATTCGGCTATCCAGACTCCCGGGCCGGTAACCATTACCCGATTCGTTCCCCCGGCATTCTGTGATGTTCCAACCGATATCTGAAATCCTCCAGGTTTATTGGTGAGTCGTGTGGAGAAAATGGTTTGTCTGATTGAGGTATCCAAATCTTCGGGATTGATCCAGAACTCGATGGTAAAGGGTTCGGTGAAGTTAAAGGGTATGTTTTCTCCGGGAATATTTGCTCCTCCTGTATTTCCCCGTGTTGTCAGTGAATGGAAAGCTTCTGTTTGGGAGTAAAGATGCAACGTAACCGGATATTCATGTTTACTGCTGAATTCGTTGTGGCTTACTGAATAGATAAAGGTATCAAAATTTCTCTTGTATGCACTTTCATTGTGGGGTACATAGTTCAGTTCTTCAGCGGCTTCTGCGGCTGTTATCTGCGTGGGTATTGACTCAATGGGATTCTGCCCCACACGAAGGATTCCATTCTCAGGCAGGGTGACAATGGTGACCATCTGCAGGTCTGCGTCTTCATGTCCTTCAAAAACGTCAGCAAAAGAAGTGCCGAAAGGTATTGGGACCGTTCCTTCCACGGCGAGAGGTGCTGCTATGGAATGAAAGTAATGCGACTCATAAGCACCGGCGTTGATAGCCGCCCCCTGAACGCGGGGGTTTCCGTCAAGATCTACCGGGTTTCCTCCCTCATCTTCAGGATACAGCGATAATTCAGTATCGGGATCACCAAAATGGATCGCCGGGCTACCGGGTTGCAGGCGGTAATTCCCATTATCGGCATCGATGAATAGTGGATCATCGTCATCAGAGTGATGGGCTTCAATTTCGGGATAGTTATCATAATGCCCGTCTCCATAGGCGAAAAGGCTGTGATAAATGGAGCTTGAGCTTAATCCCCCCTGGTAACTATCATAACCCTCTGCCGTGGTGTTGCCCCAAAGGATACTGTTATAAAGTGTATCTGAGGTGTTAAGATTATAAATTCCACCGCCCCGGTTAGCCGAGTTGCTGCTTATGGTCACATTTCTCATTATACTGGATGTTACAACATTATACACCCCGCCTCCCAAAACGGCTGTGTTCCCGGAGATCAGGGCGTTGGTATACACAAATTCACCGCCTGATATATACAACCCACCACCAGAAGCTGCCGAATTACCAGTAATAGCCACATTGACCAGGCTAATATCCGAATCGAGTGACCGGATACCGCCGCCGCCACTGTCGCCGAGTGTTGCTATATTCTTATTTATCAGCGCATCAGTCAGGAAGATGGTGCTGGAGTAGGCCATCAACCCTCCGGCAAGTGGCGATTCATTATGGCTCAATTCAACATTCTTCATAAACGTTGAATCGGAATGTTCATCATACATTCCCCCTCCTCCAAATTCAGTATTTTTGTTATGGCTGATAGTGACATAAGTCAGCACAGGAGAGCCCCCGTCATTATAGATTCCTCCCCCTCCCAAATTAACAGAATTACCGGCAATCAGAAGATTGTTGAGCTTAGGTGAGGCTCCATTTAATTTGATACCTCCTCCGCTGAAATCTGATCGCGGATCATGGCCTCCGGTTATGGTGAACCCGTCAAGCACGGCAGAGGGGCCAATATTCGTTCCGGCTCTAACCACCGAATAACTGAAATCTCCAAGACTGGAGGCATCCTCTATGGCCTCGCCCGGATTGACTGGTGGGTTAATAATATTACCGGATAGTACTGTGGGGTTGCTTTCCCAGTCACGCTGATCTCGCTGAGTCTCAGTTCCTGAGAAACCGCCGAAAAGCAGCTTTCCACGGCCCAAAATAAATGAAGCAGAACGGTCGGAGGGATCAGCGGTGGGTACATACACCCCTGAGGCCACCCATATTTCAGTGCCTGCTCCATAAGCCAGGGCATCCTGCAAATCCGTATAGGCATTAACCCAATCTTCGCCGGTTTCTGCACCGGACGCCCCGGCGTTTACATAAACCCG
>SLGL01000047.1 GCA_007123785.1 Balneolaceae bacterium | reverse complement strand
TACATCCCGAAATGATATTAAGGCCGTCGCAGGCAGAATAACATACGATGGATCAGAACCTTCTGAGAAGCTATTTCACTTCGATTGGTTCGGTTTTGAAAATCATTCTTTCAATTTTTCTGAACCACAGGAAGCGACGGCATTTCAGGGTTGAAATTTTTCTGTAAAAAAAGAGATCGCAGAAAAATTATCAGGATTTGATACAAATTACAAAAAAAGCTCACTCCGGGAGGAGAGTGATTTTGCTTTCAGAATCAGAAAAGAAGGATATAAAATCTGGTTTGAACCCAAAGCTTCGTTACATCATCTTTGGGCGCCGACAGGAGGGTGCAGAATACATAAACCTCAAAGAGATTCACTCAGCTTTTATGAAAACGATCTCTACTTTAGTTTAAAAACCAAATCCGCTGTAGTTTGGCCGGTTGTTGTATCAGCAAAGTATTTCAGGTATGCCAGAGCGCGATCAATGCATCTTTACATTCGAAGAACAAAATTGTTTTTAAAAGGCCTTCGATATGCAATCAGCAGAAAGTTCAGTGGTAAAGAGATAATTCAAAAACCGGTTGATTGAATAGTGTGATGTCAATGATCAAATGACGGTAAAAACCGCAATGTTTTTTCTTCAAAATGGCTGCATAATTCTACTCTTATTGCCTTTGGTGATAAGGAAATATTGCGGGTTTCTTGCGTAACTTCATTTTTGAGAGGACAATAGTGTCGTGTCAACGATCAAATGTCGGAGGAGTCATCAGACGAGTCGATCTGAGATCATCCTGATCATCTTACATGGTTCATTTTTCGAAAAACTCGTCAGATGACTTTCTGAACTTTATCCGACAATTGAGAGTTAACGGGCTTCAGGCAGGGTGAAGTAAAAAACGGTTCCTTCACCTTCTTTACTTTCAGCGCGGATGGTACCATCGAGTTTATCAATAAAATCCACACTAAGGTCAAGGCCCAGGCCAGACCCTTTTTCACCCGCAGTTCCTTGTTGGGTAAACTGAATGGAACGGTTAAAAATGATACCGAGAGTGTAAGAGTCCATGCCTAAAAGTGATACAACGATTTACTGAGATTTTCCCTCAAAATTTCATAAACTTAGGCCTCTCAAACCATAACTTGAAATATATATATGCCACATACAGTTAGAAGGTACGACGCACTGGCTGCAGCCAAAAGCTGGTCGCCGTCTAAAAAAGGTGACCTCGGCATGCAGATCACCGAAATATTTGGAGAAAACACATTAACATTTGCCGGGTTGAAAGCCCGCTTGCCCAAAAGCGTTTGGGCTGAACTGAAAAAAACCATCGTTGAAGGACAAGCTCTGAATTCAAAGGTTGCCGATGTGGTTGCCATCGCAATGAAGGAGTGGGCTACAGAAAAAGGAGCCACGCACTATACCCACTGGTTCCAGCCGCTTACCGGTGCCACTGCCGAAAAACACGACAGTTTTATTACACCGAACCAGGGAGGCGGAGTGGTTTCAGAGTTTTCGGGCAAGGAGCTGATCCAGGGCGAATCAGATGCCTCCAGTTTTCCGAGCGGAGGGCTTCGGCCTACATTTGAAGCCCGGGGTTATACCGCCTGGGACCCGACCTCACCGGTTTTTCTGATTGAAAACCAAAATGGAAAATATCTATGTATTCCCACGGCGTTTGCTTCCTGGAAAGGAGAAGCACTCGATCACAAAACCCCGCTTTTGCGTTCCAATGAAACACTCAATAAACAGGCAAGGCGTGCACTTAAACTATTTGGGATCGAAACCAAGCGGGTAACCTCCACAGTAGGAGCCGAGCAGGAGTATTTTCTGATAGACCAGGAATTTTTCTATCGCCGGCCTGACCTGATGACCGCCGGACGAACACTTGTGGGAGCCAAACCGCCGAGAGGCCAGGAGCTGGACGACCACTATTTTGGTTCAATTCCCGACAGGGTTCTTACATTTATGCTCGATGCCGAAAAAGAGCTCTATAAATTGGGTGTTCCCGTAAAAACACGACACAACGAAGTGGCACCCGGCCAGTTCGAAGTCGCTCCTATGTTTGAAAACTGCAATATTGCGGCCGATCATCAGCAGCTTGTAATGATCATTCTGAAAAAAGTAGCCAAGCGCTACGGTTTCGAATGTCTGCTGCATGAAAAACCGTTCGATGGGCTGAACGGAAGCGGAAAGCACCTGAATTGGTCCATTAGCACAAAGGAGGGAATGAACCTGCTTGAACCGGGTGAAAGCCCTCATAAAAATATGATTTTTCTCTTCTTCTTTTCGGCTGTGCTGAGGGCGGTATACAAGCATCAGGATCTGTTGCGCATTTCCATCGCACACGCTGCCAACGATCACCGCCTCGGAGCGAATGAGGCACCGCCGGCCATTATTTCAGCTTACATAGGTGAACAGCTTGAGGATATCATCGACCAGCTACTGAATGGCGGGCTGAAATCTTCGATCAAATCGGGCCTGCTGGGCTTGGGAACACCGGTACTGCCTAATCTGCCAAAGCACGCAGGAGACAGAAACCGGACTTCACCCTTTGCATTTACGGGTAATAAATTTGAATTTCGTGCCGTCGGCTCCAGCCAGTCGATCTCTTTCCCTACAGTGGTACTGAACACAATAGTTGCCGAGGCGATTGATGAATTTTGCACCACGCTGGAAGAGACAGTAGAAGAGAAGGGCCTGGAAGGTGCGCTCAAAGATCTGCTTGTGGAGAGCCTCAAAGAAACCCGCGATATTGTGTTTAACGGAGACGGCTACTCTGAAGATTGGGTGGTAGAAGCAGAAAGGCGCGGACTTTTAAACCTCGTGACAACAGCAGATGCACTGCCTCATCTCATCAAAGAAAAGAACATAAACCTGTTCAGCAAATATCGTGTTTTGAGTGAAGCGGAAGTCCATTCCCGGCTCGAAATCTGGGCCGAACAATACGTAACCACCCTCACCATCGAAGTAGATACCACCGAAGCGATGGCCCGTACGATGGTTTATCCCGCGGCTGTCCGCTACATTACAGAGCTCACCCAGGCGGCCAAAGAGACCAAAGAGCTGGGCCTGGATAACAGCGGTTCAGCGAACATGCTGAAAACTATGACTGAAGCTCTGAATAATCTCGGAAAAGCACTTGAAAAGCTGAGAAATGTTCAGGATTCTCTTGAGAATGAAACGATTCTCGAGAAGTGCACAGATTATCAGCAGAAAGTGCTTCCTGCTTTGACGGAAGTTCGCGATGCTGTGGACTTCCTGGAACGATACACCGCCGATGATTACTGGCCGCTTCCAATCTATCGTGAGATGCTTTTTGTGAAGTAAACTTGTAGTTGTGAAATTAAAAACCCGGCGAAATACTCTTTGCCGGGTTTTTTTGATAAAAGAGGCTGATACTTATTTTCAATCTGAGTTCGATTTTTAATTATGGTGAAAAATTCTCCCCTCCTTCGTAAGGAGGAGTTGGGGGTGGTTCAAGTATTTTGCTAAAATCTAAAAACCGAGAATGTTGATTTTTACTTGAATCACATTAATAACGATTTATAATCGAACTCAGGTAGT
>SLGL01000429.1 GCA_007123785.1 Balneolaceae bacterium | reverse complement strand
TTACGAATCTCATCGGGAAGAATGTCCACCATACCGAGGTGGGTAGAATATTTTGGCTGCGCCATTTTTTGATTTTCGGATATCAGTTATGAGTGAACTTCGATGGGCAAAGATACGGCGAGTTTTGGAAAGATAGTAAGAGAAGGAGTTGGAGAAGTTTTTAGTATAAAACAGAAAAACCGAAAAATGTCCAACCGATAAAGTAACTTATTACCCAATCTCTTTGCTCAACCCAAACTTTCACTTTTTCAGTTTATCTGTTGTTCGGTTTCTCTATTTTTTGGTTTTAATAATTTCGGCCGCTCATCTCATGAATGAAATTTTTGTGGTTGACGTCAGGAGGTACGGATTAAAATGGAATCACAGCACGTATGCGGTAATATATATCCGGATCATGGCTTCCAAATAGTTGATGTGCGGGCTGGGCAATACCCAAAGCGTGAGTAACACCAACTCCGAAGAATCTCAGTTCATTTTTGATTTCAGCACCGGCTCCCCATCGATGTTCTGTGCCGTTATTCCCCTGTTGGTCTGTAGCATTCCACACAATTCCGGCATCCGAAAAAAGCGCCAGTGAGGTGGCTCCGAGACTCAAAATACCCAATAAAGTGGTCTCGAGTGAGGAGAGGAATGGCATCCTGTACTCCATGCTTCCGAACAGAACCCGGTTCCCTGAAACAAACTCCCGGTATCCTCTCACACGTTCGGAATCCTGGAAAAGCTGGACAAAAAATTGCTGAGGCAGGCTGACGGTTATATTGTCGTAATGGGAAAATCCGATATAATCCTGAGGCAGCAGCTCCCCCCATTGCTGCTGATATCTTCCCTGCAGAAAAATTCTGTGCAGGCCAACAGACGGAAGCACAGTGAAGGCGTTCAGGTCGGCTGAAAGAAAACGCAGATCCGATCCCAGGATTTTATCGGCACCAAGCAGACTCACTTTCAGTCCATTTCCGTCCAGCGGGTGGATTCCGTTATCACGCCACGGACGCTGTTTTTTGAGGGTCCACTCCAGGCTCAGGTCAGTTTGTCTACCCTTCACCGGATTGGGGATCGGCTGTTCTTCGAACCGGCTGGTATTGAGCGGGTTCACTAAAATATGGCGTAATCTCACTTCCAGGTTTGAGCCGCGATAGGGGCCGCTGAAACGGTCCAGCGGCCAGGTGAGGGTTAGTTGTCCGCCGGTAAGTTCCTGGATCAAAAACCGGTTGCCGTAAAACTTCGAGTTGCCCGGAACCCGGTAGATCGACAGCAGAGATGTGGGATAAAACTGGTTGTTCATGTAATTAATGGCACCGTAACTGTGCCGGGAAGGATTTGCCACCGATACCCAGCCAAGCGCGGAGAAAAGATGGTTACCCATCGGCTCCACCCAGTTTGTGGTGGCAAACAGGCCCCAGTTATCTTTACCTGCAACGTAGGGTGCTGCCAAAGAAACTGCGTGTGTTATGTTACTGAAAGAACTGTACCGGTAGCGGTTCAGGATGATAGACTCGTCGGCCTGTATGTTGAAGGGAATTTCATTGGGAGGTGATTTCATCCTCCAGCCTGAGTAGGCTTCGGGCAGGTCAAGAGGTGTTACTTCGGCTTTGCGTTCGGCATCAACCCAGTAGAGGTAGTCTCGGCGTTTGGTTTCACTAGCCTGGATCAGGAGTTTTTCGTTTTCGAGGGTATCTGATTCAGCTATCCATCCAAATACTTCTCCGCCGGTGAAGAGATTCGTGACCCTCCGGGTTGAATCTGTTTCAAAATCATAGATAAAGACATTAGGTACATCATCCCTCAGTGAAGTAAACGCTATTTTTTTGTGGTCAGGACTGAGCACCGGCCTGCGGTTGTCAATCTGGCCTTCATCCAGAATCTGTTTAAAACCGGTGTCAGGATCGAGCAGAATCAGGTTCCGGTTCCCGTTTTCATCGAACCGGTAGATGAGCCATTTTTCAAGATGATCTATCCAGCGGGACCAGTGGAGCTGGATATCCCCTTCATAGGAGGTGACCCGATTTTCGATACCGGTTTGCAGGTTCAGTGTGAACAGATTGCCGGTGCCGTCTTCGTTCACGATATAGCTGATTTCATCCTCTCCGGGGCCGGGCGCGGGGAACATGGCACGCCGGTTTTGGGTGAGTTGAGTTTCGCGTCCGGTTTCTGCATTGAGCTGGAAGATATCATTTAGTAATGCCGAGCGTTCACCACGGACTCTTCGCGAATAGTAGATCTTTTTTCCATCTAAACTCCAGTTCAGATCGGGATTGATGGCTCCCTCGGCCAATCTGAATGATTTCAGGGTGGAATCATTTTTTACAACATGAAGATATCGCACCGGCCTTCTTATCGACGGCATGGAGAGCATGGCAATGAGACTGTCGCCGGGACTGACGGCCATATCAAAATAAAACTGTCCCGGAAGCTGAAAACGTTCGGAATTGAGCGAATCGGTCCGCTCCATCTGGGAAGCCATCGTGTTGTAATGAACATTCATGTGCTTTCGCCACTCTTCATAGAATTCATTGTATCCGCCGTCAACATGCTCGCGGAACGCTTCATCAAAATCGTGATATTCGAACAGGCCAAATCTTTTGTTTCGGTGAGCCATCATGTCTGTGAGAGTACTGTCGCCATACTTTTCGGTGAAATAACGAAGCTGGGAATTGCCCACGGCGTACATCAGGCGTCCGTCTTCGATGGACTGATCGCTTCGGTATTCAGGTCGGCTGTCGAAAATGGCTTTTCGGAGCCAACGGTCGCCTCTTTGGGAATTCCAGGTTTCGGTTTGATATTGCGCAATTCCTTCGGTCCAGAAAATGGGTGTGGGACTGCCGAGGGAGTAGTTGAGAAGCCCCATGTTCGACCATACAGCGTTGAAATGAAAAATGTGAGCCAGCTCGTGGGCAATCACATGTCTCAGCCATTTTGCCTGCCCGGTTCTTGATACACTGAAATCGTTCAAATTTACCCAAATCATGGTATAGCCGCGTCCGATAGGGTTGGCAAAACCATTGCTGATTTCATCTATATCAGCGAGATAAATTCTGACTTTTACAGGAAGTTCCACTCCCATATTTATCGACAATGCGCGGTAACTCTCTTCAGCAATGGCAGCCGCTTCTGCTTCGATCCCTGAAATACGTTCGGGATAGATGATTTCGAAATGTTCGGTTTCGGCTACCTGCCAGTTAAGGTAAGGGTGATTCCGGTTATTGAATACATTAAATCCCTGGGCGATAACCTCACCGGTATAAAGACACAAAAAGAGAAGTAAGAGGGCTTTATTTAAAGTATGTTTGGGAGGCATGCGAAAATAAGCAGGATTAAAGCTTTATTTAGCGAAAGTCAGATAGATTATTAAAGAACAAATTTAGTGTCCAGATAGTGTTCTTTATTTTTTGTGTTGATGATTTGTTTTGATCAGTATAATGTATTTTTTTATTTACTTTTGTTCTGAAAATCGAAGTGTACTTATTCTTTTTTTTAAAAGTGAACAGGTATTTTCGGTTTTAAAAGTTTGTGGAATATTTCAGCAATATAGTGTTAGCTCATAAAATATGAACCCCATT
>SLGL01000107.1 GCA_007123785.1 Balneolaceae bacterium | reverse complement strand
GAACTGCATAAACCATTTGTAGCCGATTTTCGCGATCCCTGGACTCTTGCCAATGTAAATTTAAGAAAGAGATCTGTTTTTTCATCAGGGGTTGATCGTGAGGCCGAAAAAAAAGTTGTTAATAATGCAGATAAACTGATCTTTACCTCAAGACTTACTGAACAAAAGTATGCCGATCACTATCAATTGGATTCAGACAAATCTTCGACAATCTACAACTCGTATGATTCAGCTTTGATAAAACCCCAATCGGATACAGAATGGGATTTTGAACTTGAAGATGATGTCTTAAATTTAATTTTTTTCGGTAAATTTCGACGCCTGAGCCCTGTTAACTCTGTTGCAAATGCTCTGAAGGTGCTTAAAAAAAAATATCCCCGAGAGTCTGATTATATCTGCATTCACAGTTTTGGTGAGCCTGACCAAAAAAACTTTAAGACCATTGAAGATTATGGGTTGAAAAAAAATTTCCAGTTTCATGAACCGGTTGTTCCCGAAAATATGATTCCCGTTTTGAAAAGTGCCGATATTTTACTTTTAAGTACGGATATGGAAAGAGAAGAAATTATACCGGCAAAACTTTGGGACTATCTCTCTGTCGAAAAACCGATCTTTTCGATTGCCCCGAACCCGGAAGTGGGCGAAATTATTATGAAAAGTAAAGCTGGGGTACAGGTACACCCCGAAGAGAAAGAGGAAATTGCCGAAATTTTCCATTCATTTATTCAGGCAAAACGAAAACAAGAAAATCTGCTTTTTGCGATGGAAGAAGATTTGCCCGATCGTAAAGTGTATGAATCAAAAGAAACCACCAAACAGCTTGCCGCGATTTTTGATGAACTGACCTCCAATGCCTGAGAAATCCCAAAACCTTAGCGGGAAAACAGGAGTTGTTGTATTTGCAAGAATTATCACTACGGTGATTGACCTTGCCATTGTAATCGCTACCATCCAGATTCTTTCTAAAACCGATTTCGCCATCATCGGTTATCTGCTTATGGTTCATGAAGTGGCACGAAACCTGGCTACTCTCGGTTTTCCAGACAGTGTTTTCTATTATTTCGAAAGGGTGGCAGGCAATGCACGACGCGCATTCGTTCTGCAAACGACCGTTATTCTACTGGTAACAGCGTTAGTGTCAGCCTTTTTTATTTTGATGGTTTCCTGGATTGTCCCGGCACTGCTCCCGGAATGGGATGCGGCAAGTATTTCCACAATACAGCAGCTTTTACCGGTGATGGCACTTGTGGTATTTCTGGAAATTCCTACCTGGCCGGTCACAAATATTTTACTGGCTCTTGACCGGCAGCGCGAATCGGCCTGGTATGAAATGATCACCAGTCTGCTGATCCTGGGCATGCTCGTTGGGCCGCTCGCTCTCGGCTTTGGCCTTCAGGCGGCAATTTACGGGCTTCTGGGTTATGCAGTGATCCGTTTTATCGGTTCGTGGATCTGGATGCAACTGGTTCTGCCGAAGGGAAAACTCTCAGATTCAGAAATCGGCCTGAAAGAACAGACTCATTTTGCTGTCCCCCTGGGACTCTCATCGCTGGTGAACAAGATCAACCGATATACCGATAAGTTCGTCGTTTCGATTCTTCTCCCTGCTTCTGCCTACGCAGAATATACCATCGGTGCTCAGGAGGTACCCATTATCCGGGTGATTCCATTTGCTGTTGGATCAGTACTCATTAGCCGCTATGTGGCCTATCACCTTGAATCCAAAAAAGAGGAGTTGCTCAAACTTTGGTACAAAGGGGTGGAAAAAGTGAGTCTTCTGGTGGTTCCGCTTACTCTCGCTTCAATTATCATCGCCTCCGATCTGATTGCGATTGTGGCCGAATCGGAAGGAACCGATTACCGAAATTCAGTGGTTCCGTTTCAGATATTTAATCTCATTGTACTGCTGAGAGTAACCAACTATGGAAGTATCCTCCAGGCATTCGGCGATACAAAAGGTGTATTTTATCTGAGTTTGAACCTTATAGTGGCGAACCTTGTGCTGAGTATTCCGCTTACCATCATGTACGGAATTACGGGTACCGCTGTGGGAACATTAATAGCCAATTTTTATAACTGGATCATTACACTGAGAAGAATCGGCCGCCACATGGAGCTGCCCGTTCGGAAAGTACTCCCGTTTCCTTACTACCTGAAAGTACTGGCAACAGCAGTCATTACAGCGGTGCCAGTTTGGTATTCAAGGTTATTGCTGATTCCGGAGGAAAGTGTTGTCATTGGCCTGAGTTACAGCCTGGGTGTTTACCTTTCGCTTTTTTGTTTAACGGGCACAGCATTCAGTGTCATATCAGGAGACGACTGGCGGCAGTTCAGAGAATGGGCTATGCTGAAGTTCCTTTATTCAAAAGTAGAATAATCAGAATTGGTTTTACAGAAATTGTTGTGGCTAAATTGATATCATTGTCCAAATAATCCCCTTTATCCGTCGGAAATCACCCGATCATACACTCTTTCAACATTGTGTACGATATTGTCGATACTGTACTGGTCCTCGATGATTTTTCGAGCATTGCGACGAATCTTATTTAGATTGATTTCCCCGTTTGCGATCCGGTCCAGAATGAGTCCGAGTTCTTTTGTATCCCCTTCATCAGCCAGAAACCCGCTCTTTTCATGGATGATCGCTTCAGGAATGGCAGCATGTCGGGTGGTGATCACGGGCGTTCCGGCAGCCATCGCTTCAAGTATGGTGTTGGGCAGACCTTCCATATCACCGTCTGACGCTGTGACGCTTGGGGCGAGCATCAGCGTGTGGTTCCGGAGTGCATCCAGAATGGTTTCCACCGGCTGAAATCCGTGAAACTGAACGATGCCATTTAAGCCAAGTTCTTCGGCTAAATTTTTGAGTGATTCCAGCAATGGCCCGTCGCCATACAGGTCGGCTTTCCATTTATGCCCGTGGTTTCTTGATGCTGCGATCGCGCGAAGAGCAAACTCAAATCCCTTCTTTTCAACCAGTCGTCCAGCGAGAATCAGTCTGAGCGGAGGCCGGTTCTCTCCATCAAACCGGTGTTTTTCAAGATCCAGTCCAAAACGGATGATAGATATGGAATCTTCAGGAAATCCGAGAGCGATCAGTTGAGATTTCATGAAAGCAGAAGCAGCAATAAAATGAGATGCAGACTTTGCCAGTTTCTGGTAACGGCGCTTCCAACCAAATTCAGTGGGCAAACGGGATACATCCGAACCGTAAAAGCTTATGATTAAAGGTATTCCGCTTTGTTTAGCTATTTTAATCAGTTTATATCCGTCAAAACCAAAATGGGCGTGAATCAGATCGGGTTTGAGGTCAAAAACAATATCCCGGTAAAATGGAAGGGGCCGGTTCAGGTGAAAGGAAGCGGTGTTAATGAGGGCACTGAAGCCAGAATTCGGTACTTCAAAAACGGTCAGCCCATCGCAGAATTCACGCTTTCTGTAGCAAAGAGCCGCCGCCGTCCAATCCCGGTGGTTTCGCACCAGCCTGTCGATAAAAGTTTCTGAAAGATTAAGATAATTGGTTTTGTAGTGAAGGACTTTTATCATCTTCAGTTCTGATGT